>JBASAE010000522.1:0-3271 GCA_049654285.1 Microbacterium sp. | reverse complement strand
TCCCGCAGGACGTCCTGATCATCCTCGACGAGGCGTACATCGAGTTCGTCACGGATCCGTCCGCGGTCGACGGGCTCGCCGAGCGGGTCTTCGAGAAGCATCCGAACGTCGTGGTGCTGCGCACCTTCTCGAAGGCGTACGGGCTGGCGGGCCTGCGGATCGGCTACGCGATCGGGCATCCGCGCGTGCTCGACGCCGCGCGCACCACCGGCATCCCGCTCTCGGTGACCAGTGCTGCCGAGCGCGCCGCGATCGCCAGCCTCGACGCCGAGGACGAGCTGCGCGAACGCGTCGCGGTGCTCGTCGGACGGCGCACGCGCCTTCTCGCCGGCCTGCGCGATGTCGGTTGGGACGTGCCCGACGCACAGGGCAACTTCGTCTGGCTGCCCGCGGGCGCCCGCACGGACGAGGCCGCCGCGGCGTTCGTCGAGGCCGGTCTCATGGTGCGCCCGTTCTCGGGCGACGGCATCCGCATCTCGGTCGGCGAGGAGGAGTCCCTGCCCCGTGTGATCGAAGTCGCCGCGTCCGTCCGCTGAGCCGGGGCATCCGCACGACCGGATGCCCGGATCCGTCGTGCGTCCGTGGCGGAAGGCCCGGGTCGTCCGGCGCCCCGGCAACTGCGAGGCAGCCCTAATTATGCGTGACCCGGCATGTGGGCGTGGGTAACGTGAGAACCGTGACCTCCTCCGAGAACCCCCTCGTGCGCGTCCTGGAGGCGGATGGACGGTTCGCCCCGTCGGATGCCGCCGAGCAGTACCTCCCGCTCATCGACGCACTCGCGGACAGCGACCTGGAGCGGTTCTACCGCGACATGGTCGTCATCCGCGCGATCGACGTGCAGGCCACCAACCTGCAACGTCAGGGGCAGCTGGCGCTCTGGCCGCCGAGTCGCGGGCAGGAGGCGGCCCAGGTCGGCTCGGCCTATGCCGCCCGCCCGCAGGACACGATCTTCCCCTCGTACCGCGAGCACGTCGTCACGCGCATCCGCGGCGTCGATCCGGTCGACATCATCAAGCTGATGCGCGGTGTCTCGCACGGCGGCTGGGATCCGACCGATCCGAAGAACGGCAACACCCGGCTGTACACCCTCGTCCTCGGCTCGCAGACCCTGCACGCCGCCGGCTTCGGCATGGGCCTCGCCTTCGACGGGCGCTGCGGCACCGGCGACCCGGACCGTGACGAGGCGGTCGTGACGTACTACGGCGACGGGGCGTCCAGCCAGGGCGACGTGCACGAGGCGATGGTGTTCGCCGCGAGCTACGGCGCGCCGGTGCTGTTCTTCCTGCAGAACAACCACTGGGCGATCTCGGTGCCGGTCGAGACGCAGTCGAAGGTGCCGCTGGTCACCCGCGGCGCCGGCTACGGCATCCCGTCGGTGCGGGTGGACGGCAACGACGTGCTCGCCAGCTACGCGGTGTCGCGCACGCTGCTCGACGAGGCACGTGCCGGGCGGGGGCCGCGAGCGATCGAGGCCGTGACCTATCGGATGGGCGCGCACACGACCAGCGACGACCCCACCAAGTACCGCGGCTCCGCTGAGGAGCAGGAGTGGGCCGGGCGCGACCCGATCGCTCGGATGCGCGCGTTCCTGGAGGGTCGCGGAGCGGCCGCCGGGTTCTTCGCCGAGGTGGATGCCGAGGCGGCGGACGCCGCGGAGGACCTGCGCGCGCGCAGCGTCGTGCTCCCGGCCCCGGACCGGGACAGCATGTTCGCGCACGTCTACAGCGAGCCGCACCCGCTCATGGACGAGCAGCGCGCCTGGCTCGCCCGGTACGAGGAGTCATTCTGATGAGCATCCGGACGACGATCGCCGTTCTGCAGGACGGATGGCTCGCGAGCATCCCGCACGAGGGCATCCATCCGGCATTCGTGAAGGGCGGCTGCGCATGAGCATCGAGTCCATGCCCCTGGTGAAGGCGCTGAACGCCGGGCTGCGCAAGGCCATGGAGGACGACCCGCGCGTGCTGCTGATGGGCGAGGACATCGGCCCGCTCGGCGGCGTGTTCCGCGTCACCGAGCACCTGCAGCGCGACTTCGGCGCGCAGCGCGTGCTCGACACCCCGCTCGCCGAGTCGGGCATCGTCGGCACCGCGATCGGCCTGGCCATGGCGGGGTTCCGTCCGGTGTGCGAGATCCAGTTCGACGGGTTCGTGTTCCCCGCGTTCGACCAGATCACCTCCCAGCTCGCGAAGCTCACCAACCGGCACGAGGGCGGGCTGCGGATGCCGGTCGTGATCCGCATCCCCTACGGCGGTCACATCGGCGCGGTCGAGCACCACCAGGAGAGCCCCGAGGCGTACTTCGCGCACACCCCCGGGCTCCGGGTGGTGTCGCCGTCGACCCCGAACGACGCGTACTGGATGATCCAGGAGGCGATCGCCTCGAACGACCCCGTGATCTTCCTCGAGCCCAAGAGCAAGTACTGGCAGAAGGGCGAGGTCGAGCTCGCCGCGTCCGCCGCGCCGTTGCACTCGTCGCGTGTCGTGCGCCGCGGCACGGATGTGACCCTCGTCGGCCACGGGGCCATGGTGACCGTGCTGTTGCAGGCCGCGGCTCTCGCCGAGGCGGAGGGCACCAGCTGCGAGGTGGTCGACGTGCGCTCGCTCTCGCCCGTGGACTACGGGCCCATCCTGGACTCGGTGCGATCCACCGGGCGGATGGTCTACGCGCAGGAGGCCCCCGGGTTCACCAGCCTGGGGAGCGAGATCGCCGCGACCGTGATGGAGCGCGCGTTCTACTCGCTCGAAGCCCCCGTGCTGCGGGTCTCCGGCTTCGACACCCCGTTCCCGCCCGCCAAGCTCGAGGGCGTCTACCTGCCCGACGCGGACCGCGTCCTGGAGGCCGTCGACCGTTCCCTCGCCTACTAGTCCCTCTCCGACCATCGAGCGAGCGAGACGAAATGCCCCATCTGGAGGAAAAATGAGCACCCAGACCTTCACCCTCCCCGACGTCGGCGAGGGCCTGACCGAGGCGGAGATCGTCGCCTGGAGGGTGGCGCCCGGCGACACGGTGGCCGTGAACGACGTGATCTGCGAGATCGAGACGGCCAAGTCCCTCGTCGAGCTGCCCTCCCCGCACGCCGGCGTGGTCGGCGAGGTGCTCGTCGAGGAGGGGAGGACGATCGACGTCGGCACCCCGATCATCACCTTCGTGACGGAGAGCGCCGACGCCCCGGCGCCGTCCGCCGCCCCGGCCCCCGCCGACGAGGGCGGAGGGTCGGTGCTGGTCGGCTACGGCACCGGCGGGGGCGCGACCTCACGCCGCAGGAAGC
>JBASAE010000521.1:0-3450 GCA_049654285.1 Microbacterium sp. | reverse complement strand
GGTCCTCGACTCGGTGAACATGGCTGCCCAGATTCGGGATCAGCTCGATGACGGCACCATGCGGGTCGCACGGATCCCGGCTGGAGCGAGCGGGAAGTCGGTGTCGGCCATCAACGTCGGCGGTTGGTACATTCCGACCAACTCCCAGCACCCGGAAGCGGCCATCAAATTCCTGGAGTTCCTGATGGCGACGGACAACCAGGTCGCCCACACCACGTACGGCTCGGTCCCGATCCTCAAATCGGAAGCGGCCACGTACGAAGGCGACTACTGGACGACGATCATCGACAGTGTCGATGAGGGCGTTGCCGAGGGCGTGGCCCCCGATGTGCCCGCCCTCTGGACCGTCACGGGTGAGCAGTTGCAAGCGCTGCTGACGAGTGGCCAACGCCCCGCGGACACGCTGGAGAACATCCAGGCCGGACACCGCGAGGTCTACGACAACCGCTGATTCCGGTGAGGGTGTGCGGCGTCTGTGAGCCGCGCACCCTCTCCGCCTCATCCCGATGGAGGAACGCATGACGATCACCGCATCTCGGCGCCGCCTGATGCCGAAGCTCACCCCCTACCTCTTCATCCTCCCGACCGCAGTCCTCTTCATCGTCGTCCTCGGTGTTCCTCTGCTCAACCTCTTCGTCTACGCCTTCGGAGACTCGAACATCTACCAGGGGTTCACCGGGTGGAACTCGTTCGCGAACTTCGAGTACCTCGCCACGTCACGGTTCTTGAAGACCGTCGGGGTCACACTGATCTGGCTCGTCGGCGGTGTGGTCGGCATCGTCGTGACAGGCATCGTCGTCGCGCTCGCCCTGAATCGTCCGATCCCTGGACTGGGTCTGTTCCGTGCGCTGATCATCATCCCCTGGGTCGTCCCTCATGCCTTCGCTGCGGCGATGTGGAGCTGGGTGATCCACCCGCAGTTCGGCATGCTCAACGAGATACTGATGAGGCTCGGCCTCATCGCCGAACCCATCAGCTTCCTCTCCGCGGACACGGCACTCGCGACCGTCATCGTCGTCAGGATCTGGCAGGGTGCCCCGTTCATGATCATCACCCTGATCGCGGCACTCCAGACCGTGCCGAGTGAGATCGAGGAGGCGGCAGATCTCGACGGGGTGAACGCCTGGCAGAAGTTCCGCTACGTCACCCTCCCGCACATCATGCCCGTGCTCGCCATCTCCACCCTGATCATCTCGGCGTGGACGCTGCAGATCTTCGACACGGTGTACATCATGACCAACGGCGGGCCGAACCGCGCTACCCAGATCGTCGCCCTGGACATCTACTCCAAGGTGTTCGTCGAATCCAACCTCGGGAGCGGTGCCGCCATCGCGCTCGTCACCCTGGCGGTCGTCGCGATCATCGGCTGGTGGGCGCTTCGCAAGCAGGAAGGAAACGCAGAATGAAGAAACGACGTGCGCAGACCGGCCTGGTCTTCGCGGGCAGGTACGTGATCATCATCCTGTGGATGATCTTCACGCTGCTGCCCATCTACGCCGCCTTCGTCGCCTCGCTCACGAAGTTCGAGAACCTGGGCAAGAGCTTCCTGGTTCCCACGGACTTCGCCTGGGAGAACTACGTCGACGTGTTCAGCCGAGTACAGCTCCTGGACTTCCTTCGGGCGACGCTCGTCTACGCCATCGGCACGGCGGTCCTGTGCGTCGTCCTCGGGATTCTCGCCGCCTACGCTCTGTCCAGGTTCCGATTCCGGGGCAAGTCGACCTTCGTCGGCACGATCTTCCTGTCGCAGTTGCTCCCGCAGGTGATCATCGTCGTGCCGATCTTCATGCTCGTGAACCAGTTCGGGCTGTACGACAGCTTCATCGGGGTGATCCTGGCGATCACCGCGACCGGAATCGCGTTCACGATCCTCCTCCTGCGGAGTTTCATCGACGGGCTTCCTCTTGCGCTCGAAGAGGCGGCTGCCGTGGACGGTGCCTCCCGCATGGGCATTCTCCTTCGGATCGTGCTGCCCCTCTCCGTGCCCGGCATCGCCACCGCATTCGCCCTCGCCTTCTTCAACGGCTGGGGTCAGTACCTGTATCCGCTCGTGCTCACCCGATCCGCCGAGTACACCCCCGTGACGGTGGGAATCGCGCGACTCATCGACAACCAGACACCCTGGGAGATCGTGATGGCCGGAACGTTGATCTCGGTCGTGCCCGCGGTGGTCATCTACCTCCTCGCACAGAAGTTCCTGTCGCGCGGACTCGTCGCAGGAGCCGTGAAATGAGCACGAAGACGACCATTGTCGGCGTGGGGCGTTTCCTGCACGGTGCCGGGGCGCTCGTCCACCTCCAGGACGAGATCGACGCAGCGGGCGGGGCCCCTCTCGTCATCGGCGGCACAACGGGAATCGAGCTCATCGGGCCCGCACTGCCCGAGCAGCGTGTGGACGTCATCCGGCATGAGGGACCGTGCACACGCGCCGCAGCCGAGCGCTACGCGCAACGGGCGGCGGCAGAGGGCGCAACGGTCATCGTGGGCATCGGCGGCGGCATCGTCATCGACCTCGCAAAAGCCGTGGCCACCCTCGCTGACCTCCCGATCATCACCGTGCCCACGAGCATCGCCACCTGCGTCGCAGCGTCCGCCGTCTCCATCATGTACACCGATGACGGACGCCCCGACGGCTCGATATCCCTGACCCGAGGGATCGCGGCGTGCATCGCGGACCTCGACATGATCCGCGCCGCGCCGCGCCGCCTTCTGAACGCGGGTGTTCTCGACACCATGGCGAAGTTGCCGGAGCTGCGGCATCCTCGCACGGTTCAGACCGGGGAGCCTCATCTCGCGCAGGCGGGCGCCATCGTGCTCGCCGCGCAGCTCTGGGATTTCCACTCCGCGCTCCTCGCAGTGATCAGCGCCGATGCGCCGGTGACGGTGGAGCAGAGCAGCGAGGCCACTCTCTGCAATCTGCTGCTGACGGGAATCATCAGCGGGCTGTGCGCGGGTGATGGCCAGCTCGCGATCGCGCACTCGTTCTACGACTGGGTCCGCGCAGAGGTCCCCGAGGTCCGCCCCAGGTTCCTTCATGGAGAAATCGTCGGCGTAGGAATCCTGATCCAGAAGATGTTCAACGGCGAAGACAGTGAGGACACGAGATCTCTCATGCAGCGGATGGGTGCGCCGACGACGATCGCTGACCTCGAGATCCAGATGACGACCGCACGTCGCACTTCTCTGCAGTCGCATCTGGCTCGCACGACCGGCGTGGCTCCCGATGGCACGTCTCAGCTGGCCGCAGCGATCGCACGGAACACAGGTGAGGTTCACGCATGACTCCTCGATACTCTCGACACGAGTTGACCGACAGGCTCAGAGGCCAACTGGTCGTGTCCTGCCAGGCATACCCCGGTGAACCGCTGCGGAACGCGCAGATCATGGCCAAGATGGCGCAGGCGGCCGCACTCGGCGGCGCGAAGGGCATCCGGGCACAGGGAATCGAAG
>JBASAE010000520.1:0-3795 GCA_049654285.1 Microbacterium sp. | reverse complement strand
AGGGGATGCTCACCGGCCCGGTGACGATCCTCGCCTGGTCGTTCGTGCGCGACGACCAGCCGCTCGGCGAGACCGCGAACCAGGTCGCCCTCGCGCTCCGCGACGAGATCGCCGACCTCGAGGAGGCCGGCATCGCGATCATCCAGGTGGACGAGCCTGCGCTGCGCGAGCTGCTGCCGCTCAAGCGGGCGGATCAGCCGGCCTATCTGGACTGGTCGGTGCGCTCGTTCCGCCTCGCCACCGGCGGTGCGGCGGCGGGGACGCAGGTGCACACCCACCTCTGCTACTCGGAGTTCGGCGTCGTGATCGACGCGATCCGCGCGCTCGACGCCGACGTCACCTCGATCGAGGCCGCCCGCAGCCGGATGGAGGTCGTCGCCGACATCTCGGGCTCGGGCTTCGACCACGGCATCGGCCCCGGCGTGTACGACATCCACTCGCCACGCGTGCCCACGGTGTCCGAGGTCGAGGCGCTGCTGCGTCGCGCGGCCGACGAGATCCCGGTGCGCCGCCTCTGGGTGAACCCGGACTGCGGCCTGAAGACGCGCGGCTACGAGGAGACCGTCGCCTCGCTGCGCAACATCGTCGAGGCGACCCGTCGCGTGCGGGAGGACGTCGCGGCCGCCGTCTGACCGTTCCGCGAGACGACAAGCCCACGCCCGAGACAGAGGGTCCACGACCCCCTCTCGGCGGGGGCTTGTCGTCTCGCGTGAGCGCCGTGACTCTCAGACGGCGCGGAGTACCGCGACGACCTTGCCGAGCACCACGGCCTCATCGCCGAGGATCGGCTCGAAGGAGCTGTTGCGCGGCAGCAGCCAGGTATGACCGTCGCGCTGCCGGAACGTCTTCACGGTCGCCTCGCCGTCGAGCATGGCGGCGACGATCTCGCCGTTCTCGGCCGTGTTCTGCGAGCGGATGACGACCCAGTCGCCGTCGCAGATGGCGGCGTCGATCATCGACTCGCCGTTGACCTTGAGCATGAACAGGTCGCCCTTGCCGACCAGCTGCCGGGGGAGCGGGAAGATCTCCTCCACCTGCTGCTCGGCGGTGATGGGCACGCCGGCGGCGATCTGGCCGACCAGCGGCACGAGCGCGGCGTCGCCGACCGGGGGAGCGCTGTCGGCGGGACTCTCGGTGCTGGTGCCGGGGAGGTCGATGAGCACCTCCATCGCGCGGGTCTTGCCCGGATCGCGACGCAGATATCCGCTGAGCTCGAGCTGCCCGAGCTGATGCGTGACGCTGGAGAGCGACTTCAGTCCCACCGCATCGCCGATCTCGCGCATGCTCGGCGGATAGCCGTGCGTGGCGATCGACGCCTGGATGACCTCCAGGATCGCCAGCTGTTTGCTGCTCAGGCTCTTGCGCCGGCGGGTGCGGGGCGCATCGGGTGCCGCTAGGTCGCTCATCGGTGCTCCTTCGTGCGCTTCGCACCCCGTCGAAATCCGAATGTCGGTGGTCGGTGATGGGGTGTCCGTATCGAAACCGTATCCGATCGGGACGCCGATTCGAAAGATCTGTTCGAGCGTGTCGGGGTGTCGAGGTGATCCGGATTCGAAGAACGCTTGACAAGTGTTCGATATCGAAGATAAGTTCGGAACACAGCTTCGCATCTGCCGCTCCCGGCCGAGCGGTGGATGCGAAGACTGAACCGCCCGGCCCTCCGGGGGACACGAGGAGCACGACATGAGCAGCATCGCGATCAGCAGCCGAGGTTTCCACGGCGTGTCGGGACGAACCCGCCTGCGGATCACCCGCCGGGGCCGCCGGGTGCTCAGCGCCGTCGTGGCGACGCCGATCGCTCTCGGCATCGTGTTCGGGGGCATCGCAGGGGGCACGGCCCTCGCGTCGGGCTCACACGCCGCGCCGGTCGCATTCGAGACCGTGGTGGTCATGCCGGGCGACACCCTGTGGTCCATCGCCGAGGAGGCCGCTCCCGGAGCGGACCCCCGTGACGTGGTCGCCGAGATCAGCAGGCTCAACAACCTCCAGAACGGGGCCCTCGCCGCGGGGCAGGAGCTCGCCATCCCCGTCGCATACAGCCAGAACTGAGCCGCGGGGAAGCACTGATCCTCGGGGCATCACCGATCTTCTAGGGTGGTGAGGTGACCTCTCTCGACGATCTGCCCCTCCGCGACGATCTGCGCGGTCTGACCCCCTATGGCGCGCCGCAGGCGCCGCTGCCCGTCGCGCTGAACGTCAACGAGAACACGCATCCCGTTCCCGAAGGCGTCATGCGGCAGATCCTCGATGACATCTCTGTCGCGCTGCGGGAGGTCAACCGCTATCCGGATCGGGAGTTCACGGCTCTCCGCGAGGGCTTTGCCGGCTATCTCGGTCACGGGCTGGAGCCTGCGCAGATCTGGGCGGGCAACGGCTCCAACGAGGTGCTGCAGCACATCCTGCAGGCCTTCGGCGGCCCGGGCCGCACCGGCTTCGGCTTCGCGCCGACCTATTCGATGTATCCGCTGATCACGCAGGGCACCGGTGCGCGGTGGATCTCCGGGACCCGGGAGGCCGACTACTCGATCGCCCCCGAGGACGCGGCAGCCCAGGTCGCGGCGGCGGATCCCGACATCGTCTTCCTCTGCGCGCCGAACAACCCCACCGGGACGCCCCTCGGCCTCGATGTCATCGAGGCCGTGTACGCGGCCTCGCGGGGCGTGGTCATCGTCGACGAGGCCTATCACGAGTTCGCGCCCCGTGGTGTGGTGTCCGCCGTGACCCTGCTTGAGGGCCGACCGCGCCTCGCCGTGTCGCGCACCATGAGCAAGGCCTTCGCGTTCGCGGGGGCCCGGGTCGGTTACCTCGCGGCTGATCCCGCGTTCATCGATGCGCTGCGGCTGGTGCGGCTGCCCTACCACCTGAGCGCCCTCACCCAGGCGGCGGCGGTCGCCGCACTGCGCAACGCGGAGACGATGCTGCGCATGGTCGACGAGATCGTCGTCCAGCGCGACCGCATCTCGCGATCCCTCGTCGAGCTCGGCTATCAGCCGCACGAGTCGTGGTCGAACTTCGTGCTCTTCGGCGGCGTGACCGACCCCGCGGCGACCTGGCAGGCGCTCTACGATCGCGGCGTGCTGATCCGCGACATCGGCATCCCCGGGCACCTGCGCGTGACGGCGGGCACCGAGGCGGAGACCGCGGCGTTCGTCGATGCGCTCGCCTCGGTAGGATCGGGGTCATGAGCGACGCATCCCCTTCCCCCGCGCGGACGGCCCGCCGCACCCGCAGCACGTCGGAGTCGACCGTCGAGCTCGAGCTGAACCTCGACGGCACGGGGCGCAGCAGCATCGACACCTCGGTGCCGTTCTTCGACCACCTGCTCACGGCGTTCGCGAAGCACTCGCTCACCGATCTCACCGTGCGGGCATCGGGCGACACCGACATCGACGCGCACCACACCGTGGAGGACATCTCGATCGTGCTCGGCGACGCGATCCGCGAGGCGCTCGGCGACAAGAGCGGCATCTCCCGCTACGGCGACGCGCTCGTCCCGCTCGACGAGGCCCTCGCGCAGGCCGTCGTCGACATCTCCGGGCGGCCCTACCTCGTGCACGACGGAGAGCCGGCCGGATTCGAGCTGCACCTCATCGGCGGGCACTTCACCGGCTCGCTGGTACGGCACGCCTTCGAGGCGATCGCGTTCCACGCCGGGCTCACGGTGCACGTGCGCGTGCTGGGCGGACGCGACCCGCACCACATCGCTGAGGCCGAGTTCAAGGCGCTCGCTCGCGCGTTCCGTCAGGCGAAGGCACGCGACCCGCTCGTGGACGGCGTGCCGTCGACCAAGGGCGC
>JBASAE010000519.1:0-4219 GCA_049654285.1 Microbacterium sp. | reverse complement strand
CGCATCGGGGATCTCACCGGAGAAGCCCGCGATGTCCCAGCCCCAGTACACGATGCCCGACGCCGCCGCGTTCAGGCCGGCGTTCATCGACCAGTGGAACGCCTCCCAGGTGGAGTTCTCGTCGCCCGCCCAGAACGCGCCGTGCGACTGCGATCCGGTGAAGCCGGCCCGGCTGAAGGTCACCGGGGCCTTCCCCGCCGAGGCGAGGAGCGCGCCATAGGCAGCTGCGTACGCGACGGGGAACGTGTTGTTCTTCTCGTCGCCACGGCGGCCGTCCAGATAGCTCAGCTCGGCACCCCAGGCGTGCTCGCCGCCGTCGGTCTTGAAGCCGTCGACGCCGATCTCCTCGACCAGGTAGCGGCGCTTCTCGGTCCACCAGCGCGCCGCACGCTCATCCGTGAGATCGGGCATGAGCGACAGCGGGAACCACCAGCCGCGGTTGCGGTACGGCCGCAGTGCGCCGCGGCTGTCGGGCTCGCGGATCAGCACGTCCTCCGCGATCGCGGCGGCGGCGTCGGCCGCGAGCTGTCCGGACGGGTGCGGCCGCATCTTCAGCAGCGGGATCTGCCACAGGTGCAGCTTGACGCCTGCGGCGTGCAGCTCGTCGGCCATCCGCTTCGGGTCGGGCCACGCGCCCTCCGCCGGGAAGGAGAAGTCGGCGAGACGGTGCGGGGCGCCGTCCGGGGAGACCTCGTACTGCGCATCCCGGAACGCTGTGAAGGTGGACTCGTCGCTCCACGCCTCGATCACGACCGAGCCGACCGGGATGTCGTGCTCCTCGTGCAGCGCCATCTGGCGCATCACCTCGGCCTGCGTGTTCCACTCGTTGCCGCTGGCCCAGAGCCGGAACACCCAGTCCGGCAGCTCCTGCGCCCGGCCCGCCTCCGCCAGGAAGCCGGTGAGGACCGCGGTGGGATCGCCGTCGAAGAAGGAGACGCCGAGCGTCCCGTCCGCGCCGGTCTCGGCCTCCACCAGGATGCGGTCCGTCCGGGTCTCGCCGATGTCGTACCAGGTGCGACGGGTGGTCCTGATGTGGAATCCCCAGCCCTCACCGCCGACAACGTGTGCGAAGGGCATCGGCAGGTACGTCTTGCGCTCCGCGCCCTGGCTCTTGTACTGCTCGAACACCACGGCGTCCAGGCTCGCTCCGCGCTGGTCGACGGCGTCGTAGCGCTCGCCGAACCCGGCGACCCGCTCGCCGTCCCGCAGCGGCATCGCGAAGCGCATCCGCCAGGCGCGGACACCATCGTGGAGCACCTCGACCGAGTCCGGCACGACCCTGTCTCCACCGGTCGGGATGAGGGATCCGGGAGCCGCCTTCCAGCTCGCGGCGCGGAACTCGTGCCAGCGGGTGCGCTCCTCACGGCCGTCCCCTCGGGTCGCCGTGAAGCGGTAGCGGTAGACGCCGCCGCTCCGCAGCGTGGTCGCCTGCGTCGTCCACGCACCGGCGGTACGCGCCATGCGTGCCGCAGCGGATGCCAGGTGACCGCCGTCGATCGTGCGTCCGCGCGAGGTCTGCACGGCCCGCTCCAGCACGAGTGTCTGCACCGTCTGCTCCGCGCCGTCGTCGGTCTGGAAGCGCAGCTCGCAGACGACGCCGGTCGCGCCGGCATCGGTGCGCACGCCGAGAGCGACGTCGGCGCCGACCAGCGGGACGACCGGGGATCGCTGCTCGGTGTCGATCGAGTACGGGTGTCCGGATCCTTCCGGGCGGTGACGGATCACTGCTGTCCTCCTGAGTGGACGATGTCTTCGAAGACGACGGGCCGGTCGCCCGCCGGGATCTCCCCGAGCGCGACGCCGAGTCGCAGCTGCATGGCGTGCGCCCAGAGCAGCGGACGCGCGGAGTCGCCCCAGCGGTCGATCCATTCCTGGAGCATGCCGGGGGCGAGCAGGTGCCCCTCCACCTGCTCGGGGAGGGCAAGCCGCTCGTCGGCGCAGGACCCCGCCCACCGCCAGAGCTCACGGGCGCGATCGGTCTCGCCGGCCTCGATGTGCGCCAGTCCGAGGAAGCAGCTGAGCAGCGGCCAGCGGCCGCCGCCGAAGAACGTGTCGCCGAGGTAGCGGTGGGTTCCGCCGTCGACGGTCAGGTGCCGTTCCAGCACGTCGATCGTGCGGCGTCCGAGCTCGGACCGCGCATCGATCACGCCGAAGGGCGCGATCGCCGCGGCGAGCGAGGCGTCGACCGCGGTGCTGCCGAGCCATTTCGCGAGATGCCCGTCGACGGTGCCCTCCTCGGCGATCAGGCGCAGGATCCCGTCATGGGCGAGATCGGCCTCCTTGGCCCGCATCCCGTCGACCAGCCCGCCGTCGACGGCGGCGCGCAGTCCGGCCGCGATCGATGCCAGCGTCGAGACGTGGACGTGCTGGTCGTGCTCCTCCCACCAGTCATAGCAGGGACGCTGCCAGGAGCTGGTGAGATAGTCGACCGTCAGCTCGACGGCCTCCCGCCAGCGCTCTGGCGACTCCGGGTGCCGTCGCAGATGCGCGACCAGCGCCCAGACCCAGGTCCCGTAGCCGTCGAGCTGGAAGTCCCACCAGTCGTCGTCGCCCTCGCCGCCGGCGAAGGTGAACCGGGTCGGCAGCATCGCGTCGTCCGGGACGGGGTCGCCGGCATGGGCGCGTGCGACGATCTCCGCGATGGCGTCACGGCGGGCGCTGATGACCGTCGCGCACCAGTCGAAGAAGCGGGTGGCGGACCCGCCCTCCCCGACCGCGGACATCGCGTCCGCGATGAAGGCTCCGTCGCGCAGCCACGAGTACCCGACGTAGGCCGAGAACGAAGGGCTGGCCGGGTAGGCGCCTTCCGGGGACTGCAGCTCTGTGATGAGCCGGATGCCGGCGGCGGCGAGCGACGGCATCCCGTCGGCGGGGAGCGGAGTGGGCGTATCTGTCACGGCGTCTCTTTCACATCGATGCCGCGGGGCAGAGGGATCCTCTGCCCCGCGGCGGGGTGTCACTTGGCGAGGATGTCGTTCACGGTCTTGGCCAGCGCGGGGATGGCCTCCGACGCCTGGGCACGGCCCGCGGCGATCTCACCCAGCGCGTTGTTCACGGCGTCCTGGATCTGCTGCGACCCACGGCCCAGGTTGGGCTGCGGCGCCACGGCCTCGAGGGCGTCGAACACGGCCTTGCGGTTCGCCGGCGGCGCAGCGTTCAGATAGGGGTCGAGGCGCGACTCGTCGGAGACGGCGGGAAGCTCCCAACCGGCCTCGATGCGGGTGTCGACCATCACGTCGGACGAGGACAGGAACTCGGCGAACTTCTGCGCCGCCTCCTTGTTCTTGGAGTTGTTCGAGACGACGACCGCGTTGGAGAACATCGCGCTGGCCTTCTGGCTGTCACCGGGCTCGACGGCGATGTCCCATTCGAAGGGAACCTCCTTCAGCGCACCGAACATCCAGATGCCGGTGTGCCACATGGCCAGCTTGCCGTCCTTGAACAGGCCGGTGCTGAAGTCCGGCGTCTCCGCGCCGTCGGCCGCGGTCGGCATCGTGGTGCCCGACTTGCCGGCGAGCCATTCGGCCGCCGCGATGCCCTCCGGCGAGTCGAAGGCGGCCTTGCCGTCGGCACCCAGGAACTCTCCGCCGGCCTGCTGCACGGCCTTGTAGTACTCGTTGTACGTGATCGGCTGGAAGTCGCCCCAGACGCCGGCTGCCTTGTCGGTCAGCTTCGCGGCCGCAGCCTGCTCGTCCTTCCAGGTCCAGTCCGCGGTCGGGTACTCGAGCCCGGCCTTGTCGAACAGCTCCTTGTTGTAGTACAGCACCACGTCCGAGAACGAGGTGGGCAGACCGTACTGCGCGCCGTCGACCGCGTAGGTGTCGAGCACCGACTGGCGGTATGCAGACGGGTCGACGCCCTCGAGCGCCGCGAAGACGCCGTCGCCGACATAGCTGGGGAACGAGCCGGCGTCGACGTCGAGGACGTCGGCCTCGGTGCCCGCGGAGAGGTCGGTCTGCAGCTTCGTGAAGTAGTTGGCGTAGTCAGTGGTCATCACCTTCACGGTGATGCCGGGGTTCTCCTTCTCGAAGGCGGCGACGATCGTCTTGAGGTTGTCCTCGTTGCCCCCGTTCGAGATGAAGTTGGAGTAGGTGATGGTGACGTCGCCCGCGGGCTTCTCGTCGGATGCCGAGCATCCGCTGAGCACCAGGGCACCGGAGAGGGCGAGTGCGCCCGCTCCGAGGATCGGCTTCTTCATTGCTGTGCTATCTCCTTCGAC
>JBASAE010000518.1:0-2868 GCA_049654285.1 Microbacterium sp. | reverse complement strand
CGAGGACCACATGCATCCGTACGAGATGATCCGCCTGCTGGACCAGCGCTATCGCGGTCGCATGGTGCGCGTCACCAACGGCACCCTCTACCACACGGTCGCCCGGCTGGAGCAGGCTGGCCTCATCGCCGAGGTCGGCACGGACCGCGACGGGAACCGTCCCGAACGCACCACCTACGCGCTCACCGAGGCCGGGCGCGAGGCGCTCACCGGCTGGGTGCGCGAACGGCTCTCGCGCACCGATCGGGGTCCCGACTTCCGTGCGGCGCTCGCCGAAGCGCACAACCTGGACCTCGCCGAGGTGATCGAGCTGATCGGCGATCGGCGGGCGGCGCTCGCCGCAGAACGGGAGACCTCGCGCACAGGCCTGGCCTCGGCGCGCGAACGCGGCGTGCCCGAGCAGTACCTGGTCGAGCTCGGGCGACACGACGCCCTGCTCGTCGCCGAGCTGGCATGGACCGACGACTTCCTGGCCCGTGTCGGGCGGGGCGACGTCCCCTGGGGTGTCGACGACCGCCCGTCCCCGCATGCCGCGGAGCATCAGCACCGGAGAAAGGCTGTACGCGAATGACCGACCCCACTCCGACCGGCGAAGGCACGGTGCCCCGGCGCTCCGGTTCCCCGACGACCGGCACCTACGCGATCGGCCAGAAGCCCCGCAGCCCGTGGCCCGCGCTGTGGGCGCTGGTCATCGGCTTCTTCATGATCCTGGTCGACACCACGATCGTGTCGGTGGCGAACCCCGCGATCAAGGCGGCGCTCGACCCCGACACGAACAACCTCGACAACGTCGTGTGGGTCACCAGCGCCTACCTGCTCGCCTATGCGGTGCCGCTGCTGATCACCGGGCGCCTCGGCGACCGGTTCGGTCCGAAGAACATCTACCTCATCGGGCTCGTCGTGTTCACGGGCGCCTCGCTGTGGTGCGGTCTGTCGACCACCCTCGGCGGGCTCATCGCGGCCCGAGCCGTGCAGGGGCTCGGCGCCGCGTTCATGACGCCGCAGACCATGGCGGTGATCACCCGCACCTTCCCGCCGGAGCGGCGCGGCGCCGCGATGGGGCTGTGGGGCGCGACCGCCGGCGTGGCCACCCTGGTAGGCCCGCTGCTGGGCGGCTTCCTCGTCGACGCGCTCGGCTGGGAGTGGATCTTCTTCATCAACGTCCCGGTCGGTCTGATCGGCTTCTTGCTCGCCGCGGTCCTCGTGCCGCGGCTGAAGACGCATCCGCATCGCTTCGACATCGTCGGCGTGGTGCTCAGCGCCGCCGCGCTGTTCCTCATCGTGTTCGGCCTGCAGGAGGGGCAGAAGTACGACTGGGGGCCGATCTGGGGCCCGATCACGGTGTGGGGGCTCATCCTCGCCGGCGTCGCGCTGCTGATCGTCTTCGTGCTGCAGCAGTGGAAGACGAAGAGCGAGGCGCTCGTGCCGCTGGAGCTGTTCCGCGACCGCAACTTCTCGGCCTCGAACGTCGGCATCGCCGCGGTCGGCTTCACCGTGACCGGGATGTCTCTGCCGTTCATGTTCTTCCTGCAGCTGGCCCGCGGCCTCAGCCCCACGCAGGCGGCGCTGCTGATGATCCCGATGGCGGTGATCTCCGGCGTGCTCGCGCCGTTCGCCGGCGCGCTGCTGGACCGGGTGGATCCGCGGTGGATCCTCGTCCCCGGCCTGCTGTGCGTCGCGGGCGGCCTGCTCTGGAACGCGTCGCTGATGAACATGGACTCGCCGATCTGGATGTTCCTGCTGCCCTCCGCCGTGCTGGGCGTCGGAAACGCCGGGATGTGGGGGCCGCTGGCGACCACCGCGACCCGGCGCCTCCCTCCGCGCCAGGCCGGCGCCGGGGCCGGGATCTACAACACCACCCGCACGATCGGCTCGGTGGTCGGGTCCTCGGCGATCGCCGCGTTCATGCAGGCCCGTCTCGAGGCCAACCTGCCCGGTCTCGACCAGGCGCCGGCCGGCATCGGAGGGGGCGGGGCGCTGCCCGCCTCCGTGGCGGAGGGGTTCTCGGCGGGCATGGCCCAGTCGATGTATCTGCCGGCCGCGGTGATGGCCGTCGCGCTCGCGGCCTCCCTGTTCCTCGGCAAGTACGTGCCGAAGGAGGACGACGAGGCCGCCCGGTGACGCGGATCAGCGCAGCAGTGCGAGCCCGGCCTGCCCGAGCAGGGCGAAGACGGCCGACCACATCACGATCGACACCAGCGTCCAGACGATGACCTTGGTCCGCCGCGGCTGACCCGCTCCCGGTGCGCGTGTCGCCTCCTTTCCGCGGGCCGGGAGGCGAACGCCCGTGGGCGTCGGTGTGGTGGGATGTATGGATGACGATCGCCCTCGCGTCCCCGTCCCTGACCCTCTTCGACTCGTGGGCCGCCGCCATCGCGGAGTTCGGCGACGAGCGCGTCCACGGAGCGGGATGGGCCCTCGGCCTGCAGCCCACGCGCGCGGCGTGCGAGGAGTTCGTCGCGATGGCCGAGCTGCACGCCACCCCGGGTGCGGCGCTGCCCGAGGGGCATGTCCCATGCGACTACTTCTGGATCACGGACGACGGCGAGGTGGTCGGCTTCATCGCCTTCCGCCGTGAGTTGGATGAGCGGCTGCGCCGCAGCGGCGGGCACATCGGCTACTCCGTTCGGCCTTCGCGCCGTCGCGAGGGGATCGTCGGGACGGCGCTGCGGCTGGTGCTCGACCTCGCCCGCGGCGACGGCTACGACCGCGTGCTGCTCACCTGCGACGACGGCAACGAGGGATCGTTCCGCACGATCGAGGGCGCCGGCGGCGAGCTCGAAGACGTCATCGACGCGACGGACGCCGGGTACCCGCGTCTGCGTCGCTACTGGATCGCGTTGTGACCGTGCCCGCGCCGTGCATCCC
>JBASAE010000517.1:0-7367 GCA_049654285.1 Microbacterium sp. | reverse complement strand
GGCCGGCCGGGATGTTCGCCTTGTACTGCTTCTGGGTCTCCTCGGGCAGCTCGGCGGTCATGTCGGTCTCGATGAAGCCGGGGGCGACGACGTTGGCGGTGATCCCGCGGCCGCCCAACTCCCGGGTCAGCGACCGCGCGAAGCCGACCAGGGCGCTCTTGGACGCCGCGTAGTTGACCTGCCCGGCCGAGCCGTAGAGCCCGACGACGCTGGAGATCAGCACCACCCGGCCGAACCGGGCCCGCAGCATGCCCTTCGAGGCGCGCTTGACCACGCGGAACGTGCCGCCGAGGTTGGTGGCGACGACACTGTCGAAATCGTCCTCGCTCATCCGCATCAGCAGCGTGTCCTTGGTGATGCCGGCGTTCGCGACCAGGACCTCCACCGGCCCGAGCCGCTGCTCGACCTCGGCGAACGCGGCGTCGACGGCGGCGGCGTCTGTGACGTCGGCGCGCACCGTGAGCGTGCCCTCCGGCCCTTCGCCGCTGCGTGCCGTGACCGCGACCCGGTAGCCTTCCCGCACGAAGCGCTGGGCGATGGCGCGTCCGATTCCGCGGTTTCCGCCGGTGACGAGGACGACGCGGTCGCTGCTCATTGGGATCTCCTGTTCGATCGGGGATGCTCGCCATCCTATCGACGCTCCGTGTTCCCGTTGGAGCAGCCCGGTGGGCGTGCACGGCGTAGGCTGGAGGCACCGTGAAGAACACCCGACACGCCCCCTCCGTCACCTCTCTGCCGCAGGCGCCGCACGACGAGGCGAGCCATCGTGTGCGCCGGTACGCGCTGACGATGGGCATCCGTACGGTCTGCTTCATCCTGATGGTGCTGGTGCAGCCGTACGGCTGGTGGACCTGGGCGTTCGGTGTCGGTGCGGCGATCCTGCCGTACATCGCCGTGGTCTTCGCCAACGCCGGCTCCGACAGCAATGAAACGCTCGCCGAGGCGCCGCAGCGTCAGCTGCCGCCGCCGCGCCCGGTCGATGTCGACGAGGCCCCGCGCGTGGTCACGATCGCCGAGAAGCGGGACGAAGAGCCGTGAGCGAGTTCCTGGAGTGCTCCCGCGCCACCTGCCGGAGCGCCGCGACGCATCAGATCCTGTGGCGCAATCCCCGGATCCACGCCGAGGACCGGCAGAAGACCTGGCTCGCCTGCGATGAGCACGTCGGCTTCCTCAGCGACTACCTGCGCTCGCGGGAGTTCCCCGTCGAGGTGCGGGAGGGACTGCCCCGGTGAGCAACCGACTGCTGCGCTGGGGCGTGTATCTGCTCGTCGCCGCGCTGTTCGCCCTGGCGTGCGCCTATCTGTCGCACTGGCAGTTCGATCGCAATCAGGAGAAGGCGCATCAGATCGCCCTCGTGGAGCAGAACTACGATGCGTCGCCGGTGCCGCTGACGTCGGTGCTCGACGTGGAGGGGCGGATGGACCCGTCCAGCCAGTGGCATCCAGTCGAGCTGCACGGCACGTACCTGACGGAGCAGACGGTGCTGGTGCGCAACCGGCCGCACAGCGGCACCGTGGCGTTCGAGGTCCTGGTGCCGTTCCAGGACGACGGGGGGCGGATCTTCCTGGTGGATCGCGGGTGGGTCCCGCCCACGGAGGACAACGAGCCCTCCGCCGTGCCCGCCCCGGCATCGGGCGAGGTGACCGTCGTCGTCCGCGTCCAGCCCGGCGAACAGCTGCCCCGCTCCGGGCGTGGCGCGCCCGAGGGGCAGGTGCCGACCATCCATCTGCCGCTGATCGCCGACCAGACCGGTCTCGACCTGGTGACCTCGGCGTACGGCCAGCTGGTGTCGGAGGATCCCGCGGCCGAGCCGCTCGGCGGGTTCGACGCACCCACCGAGGATCCCGGCCCGCACCTGTCGTACGCGATCCAGTGGATCCTGTTCGCGATCATGGGCTTCATCTTCATCGGATACGCGATCCGCACGGAGATCGTCAAGGCGAAGGAGGACGCCGAGGGACACCCGCCGCGTGAGCCCCGTCGTCGTCGCGATCGGGATGCCGAAGACGAGGACGCCCTGCTCGACGTCCGCTAAGGGAGCAGCGGGATCACCTGGGAGAGATCCTGCGGGCCGATGACGAGGGATGCCGCCGCCCGCACCGCCGGTTTGGCGTTGAACGCCAGCCCGAGCCCGGCCGTGGCCATCATCCGCAGATCGTTGGCTCCGTCACCGATCGCGAGCGTGCGACGCAGCGGCACGCCGAGCTCATCGGCCCACGCGCGGAGGGAGGCGGCCTTCGCCTCGGCGTCCACGATCTCGCCGTCCACCTCGCCGCTGAGCACGTCGCCCACCACTCCGAGCCGGTTCGCGCGCCAGCGGTCCACCCCGAGGGGGGGAGCGATGTGGTCGAGGACCTCGTGGAACCCGCCCGACACGACCCCGACGACCCCGCCGCGCTCATGCACCGCCGCAGTCAGCGCCTCGACGCCCGCCGTGGGGCGCACCAGCGCCCGGACACGCTCGAATGCCGACGTCGGCACGCCGGCGAGCGCGGCGACCCGCGACCGCAGGCTGTTCGCGAAATCGATCTCGCCGCGCATCGCGGCCTCGGTGGCCGCCTGCACCTCGTCTCTGCGGCCGGCCTCCGAGGCGAGGAGCTCGATCACCTCGTCCTGGATGAGAGTGGAATCGGCATCGAGGACGACAAGGAAGCGCGCGGCGGTCACCTGACCGAGCGTAGCGGTCAGCGGGCGATGCGCACGCCCTTGCCGACCACGGTCAGCCCGGAGTCGGTCACGGTGAACCCGCGTGCCAGATCGCGCTCCAGGTCGACGCCGACCGTCGCGCCGTCCTCCAGCACGACGTTCTTGTCGAGCACCGCGCGGTGAACCCGTGCGCCCTGCCCGACCCGGACCTGGTCGAACAGCACCGAGTCGGTGATCGTCGACCCGCCGGATGCCAGGGTCCCCGGGCCGATCACGCTGCGCTCCAGATGCGTGCCGGAGAGCACCGAGCCCTGGGAGACGATCGAGTCGATCGCGTTGCCGATGCGTCCGACGGCGTCGCGCACGAACTTCGCCGGGGGAGCGTTGACCGCCTGGGTGCGGATGGGCCACGCCGTGTTGTACAGGTTGAACACCGGGAGGGTCGAGATGAGATCCATGTGCGCGTCGAAGAACGAGTCGATCGTCCCCACGTCGCGCCAGTACGCGCGGTCGCGTGGCGAGGAGCCGGGCACGTCGTTGTTCTTCATGTCGTAGTAGCCGGCCTCGCCGCGGGAGACGAAGTACGGCACGATGTCGCCGCCCATGTCGTGCCCGCTGGTCGACGACTCGCCGTCGGCCTCCACCGCGGCGATCAGCGCATCCGCGTCGAACACGTAGTTGCCCATCGACGCGAGGACCTCGTAGGGCGAGTCCGCCAGTCCCGTGGCATCCGTCGGCTTCTCCAGGAACTGGCGGATCCGTCCGGTCTCGGCATCCGCGTCGATCACGCCGAACTGCGAGGCCAGCGCGAGCGGCTGACGGATGCCGGCGACGGTCGCCTTGGCCCCCGATGCGATGTGCGCGTCGACCATCTGCTGGAAGTGCATCCGGTAGACGTGGTCCGCGCCGATCACGACGACGATGTCCGGCTTCTCGTCGTTGATGAGGTTCATGCTCTGCAGGATCGCGTCCGCGGAGCCCGAGAACCACCGCTTCCCGAGGCGCTGCTGCGCGGGCACCGATGCCACGTAGGAATCCAGTACCGCCGACATCCGCCAGGTCTGCGAGATGTGCCGGTCGAGGCTGTGCGACTTGTACTGGGTCAGCACCACGACCTGTCTCAGCCCCGAGTTGATCAGGTTGGATATCGCGAAATCGATCAGCCGGTACTGACCCCCGAACGGCACTGCGGGCTTCGCCCGATCCGCCGTCAGAGGCATGAGCCGCTTGCCCTCGCCGCCGGCGAGGATGATTCCGAAGACCTTCTTGGGAGCCGACATGGCTCCACCATAGAGCGCGAAAGCCAGCATGTACTAGCGTTTCGCACATGCGAGTCGATGTCATCACCAAGGAGTACCCGCCGGAGATCTACGGAGGCGCCGGCGTGCACGTCGCGGAGCTGGTCGCGGCCCTGCGGGAGAGCATCGACGTGCAGGTGCGCGCGTTCGGCGCGGACCGCGACGAGGCCGGGACGCACGCCTATCGCACGCCCGCCGAGCTCTCGCAGGCGAACGCCGCGGTGCAGACGCTCGGCACCGACCTGGCGATGGTCTCCGACGTCGCGGGCGCCGACGTCGTGCACAGCCACACCTGGTACGCGAACTTCGCCGGGCACCTCGCCTCGCAGCTGCACGGCATCCCGCACGTGCTGACCGCGCACAGCCTGGAGCCGCTGCGGCCCTGGAAGGCCGAGCAGCTCGGCGGCGGCTACGCGGTCTCCAGCGGCATCGAGCGGCTCGCCTACGAGAACGCGGCGGCGATCGTCGCGGTGAGCGCCGGGATGCGCAACGACATCCTGCGCAGCTATCCGCAGGTGGATCCGGCGAAGGTGCGGGTGATCTACAACGGCATCGACGTGCAGCGCTGGCGGCCGGTGCAGGACCCCGCCTTCCTGCAGAGCATCGGGATGGACCCCGGGCGTCCCTCGGTGGTGTTCGTCGGGCGCATCACGCGCCAGAAGGGGCTGCCGTACTTCCTGCGCGCGGCCGCCGACCTGCCGAAGGACGTGCAGGTGGTGCTGTGCGCGGGCGCCCCGGACACCCCGGAGATCCTGGCGGAGGTGCAGGAGCTGGTGCGGCTGCTGCAGCAGACCCGGGACGGCGTCATCTGGATCGAGAGGATGCTGCCGCGCGACGAGCTCTCGGCGGTGCTCACCGCCGCCACGACGTTCGTGTGCCCGTCGGTGTACGAGCCGCTCGGCATCGTGAACCTGGAGGCGATGGCCTGCGGCGCAGCGGTGGTGGGCACCGCCACCGGCGGCATCCCCGAGGTCGTGCTGGACGGTGTGACTGGCCGGATCGTGCCGATCGACCAGGTGCAGGACGGCACGGGAACGCCGGTGGACCCCGATCGCTACGTCTCGGATCTGGCCGCCGCCCTCATCGAGGTGACCGGCGATCCGGACCGGGCGCGGGCCTACGGCGAGGCCGGACGGGAGCGGGCGACGGCCGAGTTCAGCTGGGGCGCCATCGCGGACACGACCCGCGCGCTGTACCGGGAACTGGCCGGCTGAGCCGATAGGCTGGCGGCATGCCGAGCGCTCTGGAACTCACCGATGTCGTCGTGCGCCGCGAAGGGCGCAACATCGTCGATCACGTGACCTGGCAGGTCTCGGAGGACGAGCGCTGGGTCGTGCTCGGGCCGAACGGTGCGGGGAAGACCACGCTGCTGCAGCTGGCGGACACGCTGCTGCACCCGACGTCGGGGACGGTCACGGTGCTCGGCGAGACGCTCGGTCGCACCGACGTGTTCGAGGTGCGCCCGCGCATCGGCCTGGCCTCCTCGGCGATGGCCCGCCGTATGCCCCGCGACGAGACGGTGCTCAACTCGGTCCTCACGGCCGCGTACTCGGTCCTCGGCCGGTGGAACGAGCGGTACGAGGAACTCGACGAGCAGCAGGCGCTGAGCGTCCTCGAAGAGTGGCGGCTCGGCCACCTCGCCGACCGTCTGTTCGGCACGCTCAGTGATGGCGAGCAGAAGCGCGTGCAGATCGCCCGTGCGGTGATGACCGACCCTGAGCTCCTCCTGCTCGACGAGCCGACCGCAAGCCTCGATCTCGGCTCCCGCGAGGAGCTGCTCGCCCTGCTCGGCGAGTACGCCGCCTCTGCCGCGTCACCGGCGATGGTGATGGTGACGCATCACGTCGAGGAGATCCCCGTCGGCTTCACGCATGTGCTGCTGCTGCGCGAGGGCCGTGTGGTCGCGGCCGGCCCGCTCGCCGAGACGCTCACCGCCGAGGCGCTGACCGAGGCGTTCGGAATGTCGATCGTGCTCACCGAGGACGCCGGCCGCTACGCGGCGCGAGCCGCCTGAGCGCGGTCTGCTAAGATTGCTCCTCGGTGCATTCGCGCCGCAGACTTCCCTCGCTCCTGGCACAATCCAGGGCACCACGTAAGGAATCCCATGAAGACTGACATCCACCCCGACTACCAGGCCGTCGTGTTCCGCGACCTCGGCTCGGGCGAGACCTTCCTCACCCGCTCCACCGTCACCAGCGACAAGACCATCGAGCTGGACGGTGTGGAGTACCCGGTGATCGACGTCGAGATCTCCTCGGCTTCGCACCCGTTCTACACGGGCAAGCAGCGCATCATGGACTCGGCCGGTCGTGTCGAGAAGTTCAACCAGCGCTTCAAGAACTTCGGGGGATCGGCCAAGTAAGGGCAGGATTCGTCCGGGAAGAGGCTCCGCTTCGGCGGGGCCTCTTCCGTCTTCTCGCCGCCCGCGTCCAGGGTGTCGTCAGATGTCGATGCGGATGCGTCGGCCGTCGCCGATCGTCCAGGGCGGGTCTCCGGGTGCCAGTGCGGGAGCGGTGCGCTGGGTCTGCCGGTCGCGTTCGATGCCGGCCTCATACGCGCCGGGGGAGTAGACCGCGTCGAGACCGCCGACGAGACCGCCGCCGATTCCCTCATACTTCCGCTCGACGAGCCGCCGGGAGAAGATCCAGTGCAGCGCCAGGCTGACAGCGATGACGGGCGCGAGGAGCCACGCGGCCACCAGTGTCCAGCCGATCACCTCGCTCATGCCCTCAGGCTACGTCTGACGCGCGGATCGGGCATCCGCCGTCAGACGGATTCTGCCCCCGCCGTCTCCGGTGCGGACGCCCGTACCGGCCAGCTGCCGTCCAGCCTTTCCTCGGGCTCGATCCGACCGATCTTCACGAAGTAGTCGGTGAGGCTCGCCGCCTGCGCGCGAGCCCAGGCGATCTGCCGGGTGTGCAGTTCGCCCGCCGTGTCGGGGAGGGAGAACTCACGGGCCAGCGCCTGCGCGACCCGCCCCGCGGCGATCGCGTCGGCGGCTGCCTCGTGGGCGTCGTCGAGCGGCACCGCGTAGTGGGCGGCGACGACCTCGAGCGTGCGCTTGCCGGGCCGGTAGCGGTCGTAGGCCTTGTCGATCACGAGCGGATCGATCACCGGCGCCGGGTCTCGCAGCGGTTCGACGCCATGCCTGCGGCACTCGCTGTCGAGCAGCGAGAAGTCGTAGGACGCGTTGTACGCGACGACGGGGACCCCCTGTGCGAACAAGGAGCGGAGCGCCCGCGAGATCTGCGCGACGACCTCTGCCGCGGGACGTCCCTGCGCGCGGGCGGCCTCGGTCGTCACGCCGTGCACGGCGGTGGCCCCCTCGGGGATCGGGATGCCCGGGTCGGCCAACCAGCTGCGGGCGGCGATCTCGCGCCCGCGCGCGTCGAGAACTCCGATGTGCGCGGTCACGATGCGGTC
>JBASAE010000516.1:0-11786 GCA_049654285.1 Microbacterium sp. | reverse complement strand
GGCGGCGGCCGCCCGCGCGAGGGGCCCGTGCTCCGGGAGCGGCCGACGGATGTGCCACTCCCGCTCGGCGAGGAACTCCGCCGGGACGTCGAGCGCCTCGGCCTGCACGTCCTCGGGCAGCGCGATGGTCACCGCCCCGGTCTCGGCGGGGTCGGTGAGCACCCGCATCGCGGCGAGGGCGATCGAGAAGAGCTGCTCGGGGCGCTGCACCCGGTCGAAGAACACCGAGAGCGGGCGGAACGCGTCGTTCACCGTGAGGCCGATGTCGTGCGGCCGCTCCAGCTGCTGCAGGACCGGGTCGGCGACCCGGGTGGCGAACGTGTCGCTGGGCAGGAGCAGCGCGGGCAGGCGGTTGGTCGTGGCGAGCGCGGCGCCGGTGAGCATGTTCGTGGCTCCCGGGCCGACGGACGCGGCGGAGGCGAAGGTCGCCCGGCGCCGGTGCATCCGCGCGTAGCCCACGGACTCGTGCACCATGGCCTGCTCGTTGCGGGCCTGGTAGTAGGGCATCAGCTCCGGCCGCTCGGCATTGCTCTGCTGCAGCGCCTGCCCGAGTCCGGCGACGTTGCCGTGGCCGAAGATCCCGAGGACGCCGGGGATCGTGCGCTCCCGGATGTCCCCGTCGACGGTCCATTGGTGCGCCAGGAACTCCACCAGGGCCTGGCCGACCGTCATCCGCGTGGTCTGCATCTCAGCGCGCTCCTTCTGTCGTGTAGGGCAGCCGGTCGTCCACGGACAGCCCGGTCCATCCGTCGCGCACCCAGGCGTGCGCGGGGTCGTCCGAGATCAGCCAGGCCCGTTCCGGATCGGGGCCGGCCATCACGTTGAGGTAGTACAGGTCGTAGCCGGGCGCGGCGACGGCGGGGCCGTGGTAGCCGTGCGGCACCAGGGCGATGTCGCCGGTGCGCACCATCGCATCGATCTCGATCTCGCCCGCGGGCGAGGAATACGTCGAGAACATCCCGAACGCGCCCTCGGCGGCGTCCGCCCGTCCGCCTCCCCTGGTCGGGGCGGCCTCGAAATAGTAGATCTCCTCCAGCCGGGTCTCGTGGCCGGGCACGTGCTCGTCGTGCTTGTGCGGCGGATACGACGACCAGTTGCCCGCCGGGGTGATGACCTCGCAGACGATCAGCCGCTCGGCATCCAGCGCGGCGGGGGTGCCGAAGTTGTGCACCTGTCGGCTGGAGACGCCGGCTCCGCGCAGTTCGACGGGAGTGTCGGATGCCGGGATGCGCCGCGTCGGATGCACCGCGGCGGTCGGCGAGGTCGCCACGGCCACCCGCCCGCTGCCTGCGATCTCCGCGGTCGTCGCGGCGGACAGATAGAGGACGTCGGTCGGACCGTCGAAGACGGACGCCCGGCCGTCGAGCACGGTCTCCGTCCGTTCCCCGCCCTCGGCGTGCACCACCGTGAACGATCCCTGAAGCGGCACGACGATCCGCTCCACGCCGGTCTCGGCGAGCGCGAGTCGCTCACCCTCGCGCAGCACGCCGATGCGGATGCCGGTGTGCTGCCAGCCCGGGAGGCCGCCGTCCACGACGCTCTCCCAGCCGTCACGGGCGAGCGCGCCACGCCGATGGAACCAGCGCCGGTCGTTCGAGCTCATGTCCTGTCCTCCGCGTCGGGTCGGCCGTGCGCCGCGGTCAGCCGTTCTGGGGGAAGCCGAGGTCGATGCCGCCGTGCGTGGCCGGGTCGGGCCAGCGGCTCGTGATCGCCTTCTCGCGCGTGAAGAAGTCGAAGCCGTGCGCACCGTAGGCCTTGGCGTCGCCGAACAGGGACGCCTTCCAGCCCCCGAAGGAATGGTAGGCCACCGGCACCGGGATGGGCACGTTGATGCCGATCATGCCGACGTGCACCTCGTGCTGGAAGCGCCGGGCGGCGCCGCCGTCGTTGGTGAAGATCGCGGTGCCGTTGCCGAAGCGGCCGGAGTTGATCAGCTCGACCCCCTCCTGGAAGGTGCTGATCCGCACCACCTGCAGCACCGGCCCGAAGATCTCCTCCTGATACGCGCGCGAGGTGACCGGCAGGTCGTCGATCAGCGTGGGCCCGAACCAGAAGCCGTCCTCGTGGCCCTCGACCGTGCAGCCGCGGCCGTCCACGACGATCCGTGCACCGTCGGCCTCGGCGATGTCGACGTACCCGGCGACCCTGTCCCGGTGCTCCCCGGTGATCAGCGGCCCCATGTCCGGCTCCACGCCCTCGGCACCCGCGCCGTCACCGATCCTGAGCCGCCCGATGCGCGCGGCGATCCTCTCGATCAGCGCATCGGCGACGGGCTCGACGGCCAGCACCACCGACACCGCCATGCAGCGCTCACCGGCGGCGCCGTATCCGGCGTTCACCGCCTGGTCGGCGACCAGGTCGAGGTCGGCGTCGGGGAGCACCAGCATGTGGTTCTTCGCGCCGCCGAGCGCCTGCACGCGCTTGCCGTTGCGGGATGCGGTCTCGTAGATGTACTGCGCGATCGGCGTGGAGCCGACGAACGAGATCGACTGGACGACCGGGCTCTCCAACAGGCCGTCCACAGCCGCCTTGTCACCCTGCAGCACAGTGAACACGCCGTCCGGCAGGCCCGCCTCCTGCCACAGCCGCGCCATCCAGATCGCCGCGGACGGATCCTTCTCGCTGGGCTTGAGCACGACGGCGTTGCCCGCCGCGATCGCGACCGGGAAGAACCACATCGGCACCATGGCCGGGAAGTTGAACGGCGAGATGATCCCGACCACGCCCAACGGCTGCTTGATCGAGTACACGTCGACCCCGGTGGAGGCGTTCTCGGTGTAAGCGCCCTTGGTGAGGTGCGGGAAGCCGCAGGCGAGCTCGACGACCTCCTGGCCGCGCATGATCTCGCCCATCGCATCGGAGAGCACCTTGCCGTGCTCGGCGGTGATGATCTCGGCGAGCTCGCCCCGACGGGCGTTGAGCAGCTCACGGAACGCGAACAGCACGGTCTGACGCTTCGCGACCGAGTATCCGCTCCACGCCTCGAACCCGCGCTGGGCCGAGGCGATCGCCGCATCGATCTCGGCGGCGTCGGCGAGGGTGACACGGCCGGAGACGCGGCCGGTCGCGGGGTTGTGCACCGGCGCCGTGCGGCCGCCGGCCGACACGCGCTCGGCTCCGTCGATCCAGTGCGGGATCACGGGGGCTTCGGTGTTCATGGTCCTCCTCAGGAGTTGTTCGGGGTGCGCGCCGGCTCGGCGTGCACGAGCCGCGCGGCGGTGTCGATCGCGGACTCGACGTCGCCGTTCGAATAGAGCAGGGTGCGGCCGACCGTGAGGCCTCGGACGCCGGGGAGCGAGAGGGCGCTCTCCCACGACGAGAAGGTGTCGTCGGGGTCGGCTCCGGCGTCTCCGCCGAGCAGCAGCACCGGCATCGTGGTGGCCGTGAGCACGCGCTCCATGTCCTCGACGACCGGCAGCTTGAGCCAGGTGCTCCTGCTGCTGGCGCCCAGACCGCTGGCGATCGCGATCGAGAGCATCACCGAGTCCGGGTCGAGGTCGTTGACGATGCGGCCGTCGACGCGCCGGCTCATGAAGGGCTCGAGCATGATCGGCAGGTCGGCGCGCGCGGCCGCGGTGACCGCGCCGGCCGTCGCGGCGAGCGTGGGCGCCGTGCCGTCGTCGTCGAGGTCCACCCGCAGCAGTGCCTTGGCGAAGTCGACGCCGGAGTCGACCATGGTCGGCACGTCGTAGCCGGTGTAGCGGTCGTCCATCTCGAAGGACGCCCCGCGCAGCCCGCCGCGGTTCATCGAGCCGACCACGATCTTGTCATCGAGCAGGCCGAGCAGGGCGAGGTCGTCGATGATGTCGGGGGTGCCCAGGACACCGTCCACGCCGGGGTGACGGAGCGCGACGGCGAGGCGGTCGAGCAGCTCGTACCGGTCGGCCATGGCGGTCTGCGCGGATCCGACCGCGAGCGCGCCGCGGGCGGGGTGGTCGGCCGCGATGATGAACAGTCGTCCGTCGCCGCGCACCACCTCGCGCCGTCGCCGCTGCGCGAGCGCCTCGCGGATCTGTTGCGGATGGCCGGCGCGGGTGTCGCGGAGACGGCGGAAGTCGTGGTCAGTGAGGATCTTCATGTCCTGCTCCTCCGTTCACGACGTGCGCCACCTCGTCGAGGGTCGGCATCGCCGTCGAGCATTCCCTGCGACCGGCGACGATCCCGCCGGCCGCGTTGGCGTAGCGGAGGGTCCGTTCGAGCGGCCATCCCTCCAGCAGTCCGTGGCACAGCGCCCCACCGAACGCGTCGCCTGCGCCCAGGCCGTTGACGACGTCCACCGGGTGCGCGACGACCTCGACCTGCTCGGTCCGGGTCTTCGCGAGCACGCCCCGCGGGCCCTGCTTCACGATCGCCAGCTCGATCCCGCGCTCCAGCAGGGCATCGGCCGCCCGCTGCGGATCGGACTCCCCGACCGCGACCTCGCACTCCTCGAGGTTGCCCACGGTCACGGTCACCGCATCGAGGACGCGGTCGATCTGGGCGCGCGCGGCGGCGGCGTCCGGCCAGAACATCGGCCGGTAGTCGAGGTCGAGCACGGTGTGCGGCCGCCGGGCGCGCAGCTCCAGCAGGTCGACGTGCGTCTGCCGGCTCGGCTCCTCGCTCAGCCCTGTGACCGTCAGCCACAGCAGCGCGGCGTCGCGCACGGCGTCGGGCTCGACGTCGGCGGTGCGGATCTGCAGATCGGGCGCCGCCGGCTCGCGGTAGAAGTACAACGGGAAGTCGTCGGGCGGGAAGATCTCACAGAACGTGATCGGCGTCTTGTACCGCTCGTCGGTGGCGACGAAGCGGTTCTGCACGCCCAGTCGCTCGAGCTCGGCGAGCAGGTAGCCTCCGAACGGGTCGTCGCCGACCCGCGACATCAGCGCGGTGCGGTGCCCGTACCTGGCCGCGGCCACGGAGACGTTCGCCGCGCTGCCACCGAGGTACTTGCCGAACGACGTCACGTCGGCCAGGCCCACGCCGTCCTGCAGCGGGTACAGGTCGACGCCGAGGCGTCCGACCGCGAGGATGTCCGGTGCGGCGACGGTCATCGATCCGTCCCCTTCTCCAGGTTCCGCCTGATGGTGAGCACCTGTCCGCCTCGTACGGCCTGGCCGGCGACGTCGGCCGGGGCCTCGTCCGCGCCGGCCAGGTCGGTGCGCCTCCAGTCGCCCGACGAGACGAACGCGAGGGGGCGCTCCTCGTCGAGGTAGTTGACGAAGCGCAGCTCGGCCGCGCCGTCCACCCGACGCGCGGATTCCAGCACCACGTCGCCTTCGGTGGCGCCGATGACGGCGGGCTGCGGCAGCGGTCCGTCGGAGGTCCCCGTGCCCCGCACGACGAGCGGGTCGTGGCGGAACAGATCCGCGGCCCGGACGGTCGCCGCGTCGTCGGCGCCGACCGCGATGCCGAACTCGGTGTGCACGGCCACGCCGAGGTACTGCGCGCCCGGCACGGGGATCTCGGAGCCGGCGGGCTCGTCCCGCAACGGGTGCAGGTTGACGCTCATCATCCCCACCGAACGGGAGAGCGTGAGCGCGAGCGCATCGTCCTGCCCGGTCCGCGAGACCAGCTCGTACTCGGTGAGCTTCTGCACGAGCACCGAGACTCCGCCCGCCGAGACCGACCGGTAGGCGGGGTAGGTGGGCAGTGGGAACTCGCCCCAGCCGCCCTCGGCCTCACGCCCGCGCACCGTCGTGCCGTACTGGCCGGTGCTGCGCGACGTGGCCAGGTCGGCCGCCCCGGTGGGCACGAGCACCCGCAGCCGATGGTCGGCGGCGGTGTTGACGTAGTCGATCGAGACCCGCAGGAAGTCCTCGCCGTCGCGCAGCTCGACCGTGGTGTCGGTCACCAGCGGCACCGTCGACGCGGCGCGGCGGCGGTCGTCGTCGAGCCGTTCGGGCAGGTCGTACACGCGCCGCACGAGCAGCCGGCCGCGCAGCGGTCCCTCCTCGAGCACCCGGGTCTGCACCGACGACGGCGCGGCCACGGCGGACGCCGGATCGACCGGACCGTAGTTGTACGAGTCGCCGCAGTCGCCGTCGTCGACCAGGGTGAGGGCGCCGTCGACGACCGTCCCCTCCGCGGTCCGGATGCGCACCGTGCCGTCCGGGCCGACCGTCGCGGTCAGCCGCCCGTTCGACAGCGAGTCCGCGGTCACCCGCACCGGGTCGACCGGCGCGGCCGCCGTCGTCTCGGACACCGCGGCGAGGCCGAGACCGCCGAGGTCGACTCCCAGCAGCGCACGGTGGCGCGGATCGGCGATCGTCTCGACGTGCCACAGCGCCGCACCGGTCTCGTCGGCGGCGACCCGCTCCTCCAGCTCGGCGGTGAAGGCCGCGAGATCCCAGACGCCGACGGGGCTCTCCGCCACCTGGAAGCGCAGCGACCGCTCGCCCCACTCGTAGCCGTTGATCTGCTGGCCGAACAGCTCTCGGCCGTGGATGCGGCGCAGGATCTTCGGCAGCTCATCCGAGCGCAGCTGCTCGTCGCCGAGCACGGTGCGCAGCGGATCGAGCAGCTGGACGCCGGCCGGCAGCGCGTCCCGGTCGATGCCGTGCAGGGTGACCTCGATCTGGGCGCGACGGGCGAAGCCGGAGGGGTTGAACACCAGGTGCCGGTCGGGGGTCGTGCTCGACGACAGGTCCCGCAGCACGCTGTCGATCACCCCGCGGGCGATGTGCCCGGCGGTGTGGATGCGGGTGCCGACCTGCTCGGCCGTGGCGTCCACGCCACACCCGGTGACGGAGTCGTGCGCCGTGCTCTCGACGATCCGATACCAGGCCGTGTCGAAGAACGCCCGGTGATCGCGCCGTCCGTACAGCAGGTCGAGCCGCTCGGCGGCGGTCAGTGCCAGCTCGGACCGGGCCATCTCGCGCTTGAGGTTCGTGCGGATCGAGAACACCCCGGGCAGCAGGTTGCCACGGGCGTGCGAACGCATCTCGCCGTGCACCTGCGGCATCGCCGCGAGCGTCCGCGCATCGGTCTCGTACCGGGAGAGCAGGCCGTCGAGGGTGGCGATCGTGATGCGCGGCTCCCCTCCCGCGGCCTCGTAGTCGGCGATCACCTGCACGAGGTCCTCGGGGGGCGCCGAGTGGTCGGTGCCCAGCATGGCCGTCACCGGGTCGTCGCCGTACCAGGATGCGGTGCGCGCCGCGTAGTCGGGGGCCAGCTCGGGCAGCTGGCCCTTCAGGGCGAACATGTCCAGCCCGTTGCCGTACCCGTCGAAGAGGTACTCGCAGCGCACCGCGTCGCCGTTGGGGGCGACCCAGGCGAAGGCGTGCTCCTGGACTGCGGCGGGCGCTCCGCGCCACAGGGCGCTGTGCCGGATGCCGAATCCGCTGAGGAACTGGGGCATCTGCGCCGCGTGGCCGAACATGTCCGGCAGGTAGCCGACCGGCATAGTCCCGCCGAGGCGCGCGCTGGCTGCCCGGCCGAGCTCGAGGTTGCGGACGATGGTCTCACCGTCGCAGCCGAACTCGTCGAGCAGGATGAGGAACGGTCCGAGGCTGAGCTGGCCCCCTTCGACGAGCGCGACCACGCGATCGCGGTTCTCGGGGCGCATCTCGAGGTAGTCGTCGATCGCGGCCGCCTGGCCGTCGAGGGTGAACCGGTACTGCGACTCGCCCTCCAGCATGTCCAGCAGGCGGTCGATCATGTGCACGAGGCGCAGGCGGAAGACGTCGTGCGGTTCGTACCACTCGCGGTCCCAATGGGTGTGCGGGACGACGACGATCTGACTGGTCACTTGCGGGGTCTCCGGGTTCTCTGGGGGTCGTTCTGGTCAGGCGCAGAGCGCGGCGATCTGCCGGTCGGGATGCACCAGGTAGTAGGGGCCGGATGCCGGTTCGGCATCGAACGCGGCTCGGTCGCCGTGCACCAGGCGGCGGGCGCCCGCGCCGTCCACGAGCACGAGGCCGTCGGCGTCGATCGCGATGACGTCGCCGCCGATCCGCAGCAGCACGGGGGCCGTGAACAGCTCCGGGACGGTGAGCCCCTCCCGCTGCCGGATGCCGCCCATGATCGCGGTGCGTCCCGCCGCGACGCCGGCGAGGATCGCCTCGGCGGAGGGGTCTTCGGCGGCGACCCAGGTGGTCGGGGTGCCGGGGCCGACGCCCTGGCTGCGCATGTGGAAGTCGGCGCCGCCCAGCAGCGTCGCACCGGGCTGCCAGAGCGCATGGTAGGCGAACGGCGAGGTGTCGATGAGCTCGCGGTACCAGGTCGAGTGCCAGAGCTCGATCGCGCCGGGGCGCCGCTCCAGCGGATGCAGCCAGGAGCAGTCGCCCGAGATCGGATGGTTCACGCTGAGCACCCCGCCTCGGCGTTCGACGTCGTCCACCCACTCCTGGGCGGGGCGGCGGAAGTCGATCCAGCCGATGTCGCCGAACGCGTTGGCGTGCCCGCGATGGGTGGTGACCTCCTGGCCGGGGAGCAGGGCGATGCCGTGCCGGTCCCCGATCGGACGGAGGTGTGCGTGGTGGCTGACCGTGTTGTGGTCGGTGACGGCGAGGAAGTCGAGGCCCGCCTGCGCGCCGAGGGCCGCGAAGCCGGAGATGCTCTCCCTGCCGTCGGAGTGCAGCGTGTGGCCGTGGAAGTCGCCGGCGTACCAGCGCAGTCCCTCCGGGGCGGGCAGCCCGCGCTCACTCCCCCGGGGCACGCCGGTGACCGCGGGGGCATCCGGTCCGTGGTCTATGCCCGACTCGGCCGGGAGCAGGATCTCGACCTGCACCGGGGCGCCCCCGGCCGGGAGGCGGTGCACCCCGAGGATGACCGCCCACTCGCCCTCCTCCGGACGCCCGGGCAGATACCCGGGCGTCGCGTCGTCGGCGCGGATCACGTAGTCGGTGCGGGCGCCGCCCGACCAGCCGCGCCATCCCGCAGCGCCCTCGCAGCCGAGGTCGATCACCGCCGCGTCCCGGTCGTACGAGATGCGCACCTCGAGCGAATCGACCCCGGCCGGCACCTCGAACGGCACCCGCACGTAGCGGTTCTCGTTCTGCTGCTCGTGTGTGAGGTGGAGGGCGGTGCGGATGACGCTCATCAGCCGATCCGCTCGGTCGACTCGGCGTCGAACAGCAGGGCTCGGTGGTACTGCGGCACGATCCAGCCGCGGCTGCCCTGCTCGGGCTCGTGCTCCTCGGGGACCACGAGCTGCAGCTTGTGCTCTCCGACGCCGACCAGCACCAGCGCGGTGGCGCCGAGGTTCTCCGAGAAGACGACCTCGGCCGCGATGCCGCCCTCGGCGGGCTCGGCCGACCAGCGCACGTACTCCGGACGCACGCCCCAGATGACCCGCTGGCCCTCGGTCGCACGTCCCACGCTCTCCGCGGGCACCGGCACCTCGACGTCGCCGACGCGCACCGAGCCGTTCGACACGGTCCCCTCCAGCAGGTTCATCGGCACCGAGCCGATGAACCCGGCGACGAAGGTGTTGTTCGGGCGGTGGAAGATCTCCTTCGGCGTGCCGATCTGCTGCAGCTGACCGGCCCTCATCACGGCGATCCGGTCGGCCAGGGCGAGGGCCTCGGCCTGGTCGTGCGTGACGAAGACCGTCGTCACGCCCAGGTCGCGCTGCAGCTCTTTGAGGAAGGTCCGTGCTTCCAGGCGCAGTCGGGCGTCGAGGTTCGACAGCGGCTCGTCCAGCAGCAGGACGTCGGGGCGGGTCGCCACCGCGCGCGCCAGGGCGACGCGCTGCTGCTGGCCGCCGGAGAGCTGGCCGGGACGGCGCTCGATGAGGCCGTTCAGCGACAGCCCGTTGGCGACCGTCTCGGCGGTCGCCCGACGCTCGTTCTTCCCGACCCGGCGGATCCGCAGCGGGTAGGCGATGTTGTCGGCGACGTCCATGTGGGGGAACAGCGCGTAGTCCTGGAAGACCATCGCGACGCCGCGCTCGCCCGGCTCGGCGTTGGTGACGTCCTTGTCGCCGATCGTGAGCGTCCCCGAGGTGATGCTCTCCAGCCCGGCGATCGAGCGCAGCAGCGTGGTCTTCCCGCAGCCGGACGGGCCGAGCAGCGCGAAGAACTCGCCGTCGGCGATCTCCACGTCCATGTCGTCGACGCCGCGCACCCCGCCGGGGTACTCCTTGACGAGTTTCTGGGTGATGATGGCGGCCATCAGGACTTGATCCCTCCGTGGAAGCGGAAACCGAAGCGACGGTTCACAAAGAAGTAGATGAGCAGGACGGGGACGGAGAACACCAGCGAGAACGCCGAGATGAGACGCAGGTCCGCCTGGCCGCTCTCGGTGTAGAAGGTGTACATCAGCACGGCGGCCGGCTGCATCTCGGGGCTGCGCAGCAGCAGGAACGGCACCAGGAAGTTGCCCCACACCTGCACGATCGTCCAGATCGAGATGAAGGCGAGGCCCGGGCGGGCGATCGGCACGACCACGTCCTTCAGGATGCGGAAGGGCCCTGCGCCGTACAGGCGCGCCGATTCCTCGTAGGACTTCGGGATCGAGTCCATGAAGTCCTTGAGGATGAAGATCACCGTCGGGAGGATCCCTCCGGCCAGCACCAGGATGACACCGACGTGCGTGTTGATCAGCTGCAGCTGCGTGATGAGCTGGAACGTCGGGACCATCGCGGCCGTGCCGGTGACGATCGACGACAGCAGGAGCAGCGCGTAGAGGATCCCGTCGCGCCCGGGGATGTTGATCCGGCTCATCGCATAGGACGCCAGGGCGCCCAGGACGAGCACCACCAGCATCGTGCCGATGCCGAGGATCAGCGAGTTGCCGATCGAGCGCAGCGCGTAGGGGTTCTGGGCCAGCCTCGCGAAGCTGTCGAGCGTCCAGTCCGGCCACGACAGCGTCAGCGACGGCGTGGCGTCGAACGGCGTGAGGATCAGCCACACCATCGGCAGCGCGAAGAACAGCGACACCACGACCAGCACGATCGTGAACAGGATGCGGGAGACGAAGTGCGTGACGGCGCGGTCACGCGCCACGGTCTTGACCGAGGGCATCGTCTTCGGGGAGGACATCATGAGCGTGCCTTCTTTCCCCCGCCGCGCGACACCCGGGTGTACATCAGCGCGATCGCCAGGTTGATGACGAGCATGATCAGCGAGATGGCCGCGCCGAGGCCGAGCTGGCCGCCCGGGATCGCCGTGCGGTAGATGTACACGGACAGGATCTCGGTGGAGCCGTTCGGCCCGCCGGCGGTGAGCAGATAGGGGGTGAACGTGTTGAAGGTCCACAGGGTGATCAGCAGCGTGTTCGTCAGCAGGTGACCCTTGATGTTCGGCAGGATCACGTCCCGCAGCTGCTGCCAGGTGTTCGCGCCGACCATGCGCGCGCTCTCGAGCTGCGACGGCGGAACAGCGCTGATCGCCGAGGAGAACAGCTGCATCGAGAACGCCGTCCCGACCCAGATGTTGAAGATGATGATGCACTCCATCGGATGCTCGATCAGCCACGCGGCCCCCTCGGTGCCGAGAAGCGCGTTGAGCGTGCCGGTGCGGCGGTCCAGCAGGGCCAGCCAGAGGAACGCGGCGACCGACGACGGGATCACCCAGGCGGCGAGCACGAGGGTCTCCACGAGCGTCTTCACCACGCCGCGGAGGTTCCGCAGCATCCAGGCCAGCGCGAAGCCGAGCACGGTCTGGCCGATGATGCCCGAGACGAGCACGAACACGAGGGTGAGCCAGAGCGAGTTCCAGAACCGCGGATCGGCCAGCGCCGCGGCGTAGTTGTCGAACCCGACGAACTGCGGGTTGGCCGCGGCGAACCCCGTCAGCCGGTAGTTGGTCATGCCGAGGTAGACCGTCCACAGCGCGGGGAAGAGCAGGAACAGCCCGATCAGGACG
>JBASAE010000515.1:0-3136 GCA_049654285.1 Microbacterium sp. | reverse complement strand
CGGGAGATCGTGCGGGACTCGCCGGTGAGCATCGACTCGTCGAGATCGGCACGGCCGTCGACGATCCGCCCATCGGCGGGGATGCTGCCCCCGGGGCGCACGATCACGAGGTCGCCCACGCGCAGGTCGGCGGGGTTCACCGTCGTGATCACGTCGCCGTCGATGCGCTCGGCCTCGTCGGGGAGGAGCGCTGCGAGCGAGTCGAGCGCCGAGGTGGTCTGCGCCAGCGAGCGCATCTCCAGCCAGTGGCCGAGCAGCATGATGACGATCAGCAGCGCCAGCTCCCACCAGAACTCCAGTTCGTGGTGCAGGATGCCGAGGCTCGCCCCCCAGGACGCCAGGAACGCCACCGTGATCGCGAGCGCGATGAGCAGCATCATCCCGGGCTTGCGGGCCCTGAGCTCGGAGACGGCGCCGGTGAGGAACGGGCGTCCGCCCCAGACGTACATCACGGTGCCGAGGACCGGCGCGACCCAGCGGGCGCCGGGGAAGTCGGGCACGGCGTAGCCGATCAGCATCGCGAACATGCCCGAGAACGCGACCACCGGGAGGGCGATCAGCAGGTTGATCCAGAACAGCCGCCGGAACTGCCCGACATGGTCGCCGTGCGCCCCGTGGCCGGCGTGGTCGCTGTGCGAGGCGTGGTCGGCGTGGCCACCGTGCGAGGCGTGGTCGTGCCCGGCATCGTGCGAGACGTGCTCCGCCCCGGTCACCCCGCGAGACGGGACGTCGTGGCCCCTGTGCTCCGCGTGACCGCCGTGCTCCGGGTGGTCCTCGTGGCCGGTGTGGTTCGACGTCGAGTGGTGTTCCTGGGTGTCCACGGATCCTCCTGAAGAGTGCGTCGCCGGCGTTGCCGGCCTCTGTCACAGGTCAACCAAATACCCCCCTAGGGTATTCCATTCCTGCCCGGATCGCCATGCGCCCCGCTGACCAGCGGATCTCGCGGGAGACACCTCCGAAGGAGCCGTCCTACGCGACGTCCGGAGCAGGCGGGACGGATCAGCGGAAGCGACGCAGCCGCAGGCTGTTGCCGACCACGAAGACGCTGGAGAACACCATCGCGGCTCCGGCGATCATGGGGTTCAGCAGCCCCAGGGCGGCGAGGGGGATCGCGGCGGTGTTGTACGCGAACGCCCAGAACAGGTTGCCCTTGATCGTGCCCAGGGTGCGCCGCGACAGTCGGATCGCATCCGCCGCAGCGCGCAGGTCGCCCCGCACCAGCGTGATGTCGGATGCCTCGATCGCGACATCCGTTCCGGTGCCCATCGCCATGCCGAGGTCGGCCTGCGCGAGTGCCGGGGCGTCGTTCACGCCGTCGCCCGCCATCGCCACGACCCGGCCCTCGCCCTGCAGGCGCTTCACCACCGACACCTTGTCCTCCGGCAGCACCTCGGCGATCACCTCGGCGATGCCGACCTGCGCGGCGATGTGCCGCGCAGCACGCTCGTTGTCGCCGGTCAGCAGGATCGGCGACAGCCCCAGACGGCGGAGGGATGCCACGGCCTCGGCGCTCGTCGACTTGATCCGGTCGGCGACGACGATCAGACCGCGCGCCTCACCATCCCAGGCGACGAGCACCGCGGTCTGGCCGGACGCCTCGGCCGCGGCCTTCGCGTCGAGCAGGGCCTCATCGGGATGGATCGCCCAGTCCTCCAGCAGCGACAGGCGACCGACGAGCACGGCATGCCCGTCGACGACGCCGGTGACCCCGCGGCCCTCGACGTTCTGGAAGGACTCGACGGCCGGAAGGGCGTCGCGGCGCGCCTCCGCCTCACGACGGTCCGGCGAGCGAAGCGAGAGACCCGGCGCGCCTTCCTCGGGCATCTCCTCCCGATCATCTGCGCCCCCCTCTCGGGACGAGCGAGGGGCGACCAGCTCTTCGGCTCGGGCGGCGTGCGCCGCGATCGCGCGGGCGATCGGGTGCTCGCTGGCGTGCTCGGCGGCACCCGCCAGACGCAGCAGGTCCGCCGCATCCACACCCGCGGCGGGGATGACGGAGGCGACCGACATGCGCCCCTCGGTCACCGTGCCGGTCTTGTCGAGCACGATCGTGTCGACACGGCGGGTGGACTCCAGCACCTCGGGCCCCTTGATGAGGATGCCGAGCTGCGCACCGCGACCGGTTCCGACCAGCAGCGCCGTCGGGGTCGCGAGACCCAGGGCGCACGGGCAGGCGATGATCAGCACGGCGACGGCCGCGGTGAACGCCATGCTCCAGTCCCCGGTGACCAGGACCCAGCCGATCAGCGTCACCAGGGCGATGCCGATCACGATCGGCACGAAGACACCGGAGATCCGATCGGCGAGGCGCTGCACCTCGGCCTTGCCCGATTGCGCCTCCTCCACCAGCCGTGCCATCTGCGCGAGCTGCGTGTCGGATCCGACCCGCGTAGCCCGCACCACCAGGCGTCCGCCGGCGTTCACCGTCGCCCCGGTCACCGCATCCGCCGGCCCCACCTCGACCGGCACGGACTCCCCGGTGATCATCGAGGCGTCGACGGCGGAGGTCCCCGAGACGACCACGCCGTCGGACGCGATCTTCTCACCGGGACGCACGACGAACTCGTCGCCGACCCGCAGTTCGGCGATCGGGATGCGGGATTCCCTTCCGTCACGCAACACCGCGACGTCCTTCGCGCCGAGCTCCATCAGCGCACGTAGCGCAGCCCCCGCCTGCCGCTTGGCGCGCTTCTCGAAGTAGCGCCCGGCGAGCACGAACGTGGTCACGCCGGCCGCCACCTCGAGGTAGATGTTCGCCGCGCCGTCGCTGCGGGCGATCGCCCAGCTGAACCCGTGCGTCATCCCGGGCATCCCCGCAGTGCCGAGGAACAGCGCGTACAGCGACCACAGGAACGCCGCCGAGGTGCCCAGGCTGATGAGGGTGTCCATCGTCGCGGCCCCGTGCCGCAGGTTCACCCAGGCGGCACGGTGGAACGGCCAGGCGCCCCATACGATCACGGGAGCCGCGAGGGCGAGCGACGCCCACTGCCAGTAGGTGAACTGCAGCGCCGGGATCATCGCCAGCAGGATCACGGGCGCACTCAGCACCGCGGAGCCGATCAGGCGGTGGCGCAGGGTGCGCAGCTCGGGATCCTCGGCGTCCGGCTCGTCGTCCGTACGACCGGACGCGGCCGGC
>JBASAE010000514.1:0-1976 GCA_049654285.1 Microbacterium sp. | reverse complement strand
GTCACGTCGTAGAGCCGGGCGGGGAGCGTGGTCAGCGTGGTCTTGCCGCTGCCGGTGAGTCCGACCAGGGCCATGGTCTCGCCCGGACGCAGCACCAGGTCGATCCCGTCGAGCAGATCGCGCTCCTGTGCGCCCGCGTCCTGATAGCGGAAGCGAGCGCCCTCGAAGGCCAGCTCGCCGCGCGGCTCGGCCAGGTGCACCGGATGCGCCGGATCGACGATCGAGTTGGTCTCCTGGAAGATCTCGAACACGCGGTCGGTCGCGGTGCGGGCGTCCAGGAGGAACGAGAACAGGAACCCGATCGACTCGATCGGCCAGCGCAGCACGGTCGCCATGGCGAAGAACGCGAACAGCTCGGGCAGCGTGATCGCCCCGACCGAGATCAGCCAGATGCCGGAGAGCAGGCTCAGCCCGAACGCGATCTGCGGCATGAGGTCGAGCCAGAACCAGATCGTGCCGACCGCGCGGGCCTTGCTCAGCTCGGTCTCGCGCAGCGTCTCGGCCTGCGAGCTGAACCGGCGCAGCGCGTGCGTGCCGCGACCGAACGCCTTCAGCACGCGGATGCCGTGCACGCTCTCCTCGACGCTGGTGGCGAGGTCGCCGGCCTGGTCCTGGCTCTGCCGGCTGAGCACCCCGTAGCGCTTCTCGAACAGGAACCCCTGGATCCACATCGGGATGCCGGTGAGCAGGAAGATCGTGCCGAGCAGCCAGTGCCACTGGAACAGCAGCACGGCGCCGATCACGATCGTGAGCAGGTTGACGACGAGCAGGATGAGCCCGAACGCCAGCCAGCGCCGGATCAGGCCGATGTCCTGCATCATCCGGCTGAGCAGCTGTCCCGACTGCCAGCGGTCGTGGAACGCGACCGGAAGCGTCTGCAGGCGCGCGTAGATGCCGGCGCGCATGCGGTACTCGACCTCGGTCGCGGGTGTCAGCACGAACCACCGGCGCAGCCACACCATCGCGGCCTCGCCGAGGCCGAGCAGCAGCACGATGCCCGCTCCGCCGACGATCGCGGCGACGTCGCCGGAGGCGATCGGCCCGCTGATGATGCGCTCGAGCACGATCGGCACCATCAGGGCGATCACCGCGGCGCCGAGCGCGCTCAGCGCGCCGCCGACGAGTCGCCAGACGATGGGCCGGACGAACGGCTTCAGCCGCCAGAGCGCGGCGGGAGTGGACAGGGACGAGGAAGCAGGCGCAGACATGAGTGACAGACGGTTTCGCGAGTGACGGACGACGAAAAGGGGACGGATGCCGTGGCATCCGCGACGGAGGGGCCGGGCCGGCTCAGCCCTGGCGGCGATCGTACGCCGGGCCGGGGACAGTGCGGACGACCGGCGGTGCGGTGATCGTGTTCATGGTGTCCCCCTCGAAAGCTCGGCCTCGTCACCCGGTCGGTGCGACAGCCCTCCAGCCTATGCCTGCGTTCCCCGTCGTCGCAACCATCTTTCCCGAAGCGGGTCAGACCGCCGCGGCGGCCTCGCGCGCGAGCAGTGCGCGCTTGACCTCGATCCCCCAGGCGAAGCCGCCCATGCTGCCGTCGGTGCGCAGCACACGGTGGCAGGGGACGAACAGCGCCGGCGCGTTGCGTGCGCAGACCGACGCCGCAGCACGTGCCGCCTTCGGGTTGCCGAGCTCGATCGCGAACTCCGTGTAGGTCAGCGGCCCGCCCGGGGCGATGCCGCGCAGCGCATCCCAGCCGGCCCGCTGCCGTTCCGTGCCGAACTGGCGCACCCGCACCCGGTCGATCGCTGCGATGTCGCCGTCGTAGTACGCGCGGACGGCGGACGCCGCGTCCGTCTCGCCCTCGGCGATGCCGGCCGGCCGGTGCTCCGGCGCGAGGCGCTCCAGGATCTCGTCGCGCGAGTCGGTCCATCCCGACGCGAGCACGCGCTGCTCACCGTCGGCGAGGATCGTGAAGGGCCCGTCCGGGGTCTCGATGGTCTGGATGATGGCGTTCATAGGTCTTCTCC
>JBASAE010000513.1:0-3013 GCA_049654285.1 Microbacterium sp. | reverse complement strand
GCGCGTGGCCGTGCGAGCCGGCGTCGTCGCGATCGCACCCGCGATCGATCCGGTGTACGAGACCGCCGAGGGGCAGTCCACTCTGGAGGAGCGCTACGTCGTGCAGAACGGGGGCACCGAGAACGCCGTCTTCTTCGAGAGCTTCTACGGACAGAACGCCGGCTGCAACCCGCGCGCGATCGACCGGGTGCTGGCCGAGAGGGCGCCCGCGGTGATCCGGTACTGGTCGGTCACCGACCTCTCGGTGCAGGTGCCGGACGGTGCCATCGCGGTCGTCGAGGGCAGTCCGCAATGGTGGCAGGCGCGCGCGGCGTCCCGCATGCTGATCGTCAACGACTGGCTGCGGCGGCTCTTCGCGCGCAAGCCGGGGCAGAAGGTGCTGCAGACCTGGCACGGCACGCCGCTGAAGCGTCTGGCGTTGCACCGGCCCGGCTTCGATCCCCGGCGCATGGCAGCGGTGTGGAAGGAGTCCCGGCGCTGGGACGTGCTGCTGGCGCAGAACCGCTACGCCGAGCGCATCCTCACCAAGGCCTACGCGTTCTTCGGCAAGCCGATCTGGGTCGAGGGCTACCCGCGCAACGACGTGCTGGTCGCCGGGGACGCCACCGAGGTGCGCGGGCGGCTCGGGATAGGCGTCGACGAGCGGGTGCTGCTGTACGCGCCGACCTGGCGCGACGACCGCAGCGAGATGGTCGACTTCGTCGACCCCGAGGCGCTCGCGCAGCAGACCGATTCCGTCGTGCTCGTGCGCGGTCACTCCCGCACCATCCGCAGCGGGGCGGACAGGGGAGGGGCGCGGGTGATCGACGTCACCGGGTTCCCGGACACCTCCCTGCTGCTGCTGGCCGCCGATGCGCTGATCACCGACTACTCCTCGGTGATGTTCGACTTCAGCGTCACGGGCAAGCCGATGCACTTCCTGGTGCCGGATCTCGAGCACTACCGCGGTGAGCTGCGCGGCTTCTACTTCGACCTCGCCGAGCGGGCCCCCGGCCCGCTGGTGCGCACCCAGGAGGAGCTGGTGCGGTCGCTGTCCGCCGACCACGCGGCCGCGTACGCCGAGAAGTACGCCGCCTGGCGGCGGCAGTTCAACCGGCGCGATGACGGTCACGCCGCGGAGCGCGTCGTCGCCCGCATCCTCGACCAGGGCTGGCTCACGCCATAGCGGCCCGGGCCGGAGCTACGGCAACGGGGTGTTGCGGCCGTCGAGCCGGGAGGCGTCGACCGTGCCGCGCGCCCCGCGCAGGAGCCCGCCGAGGAAGCCGAGCCCCCACGAGACGTGCATCGTGGGCAGGACGACGAGCGTCCAGAGCCGCTCGCGCAGACGGCGGCGACCGCCGGGCGCGAACGCGACGGCGAGGTCGAGCAGCAGGTAGGCGGCGAGCGGCAGGTAGACCGCGGCTGCGGCGGGGGCCCAGGCGTCGTGCAGGATCCCGGTCGCGTGGAGCACGCCGGTCACGAGTGCGAGCACGATCCAGATCACCAACGCAGGAGGGGCGAAGAACCGGATGCCGTTGCGTCGGCCGTATCTGCGCACCAGCTCACCGCGCCAGGCGCCCGTGGCGCGGAACTGCCGGGCGAGTCGCCACCAGCTTTCCCTCGGCCAGTACGTCACCGAGAGCTCCGGGTCGAACCACACCGCGTGGCCGGCGCGACGGATGCGCAGGTTGAGCTCCCAGTCCTCGCCGCGGCGGATCGACTCGTCGAAGCCGCCGACCTCGTCGAGCACCTCCCGGCGCATGACGCCGAGGTAGGCCGACTCGGCCTCGCCCTCCTGCGCGCCGCCGTGATAGGCGCCGCCGCCGAGTCCGACCGGGGAGTTGTAGAGTCGGGCGACCGCTCGCTGGAACGGGGTGCGTCCCTCCGCGTGCATCACGCCGCCGACGTTCGCGGCCCCCGTGCGCCGCAGCGTCTCGATCGCCCGGCGCGCATAGCCGGGCGAGAGCTCGGAGTGCGCGTCGACACGGATCACCGTGGGGTACCGGCTGGCGCGGATCGCGAGGTTGAGGCCGACCGGGATGTGCGCCGCCGGATTGTCGACGATGCGGATCCGGTCGTCCTGTGCGGCGAGGCGGCGGGCGAGCTCGGTGGTCCCGTCGCCGGAGGGGCCGAGCGCCAGCACCAGCTCGGCGGGCCCGTCGACGTCCTGCGCCAACACCGACGCGACCGCGTGCTCGAGGTAGTCCCGTTCGTTGAGGACGGGCATGACGAACGACACCCCGGAGGCGTCGGCGTCGTCATCGTGCATCCTCCGATCATTTCATGCCGGGCCCGCTCGATAGTCTTGTCGGGTGAATGCGGTGACGGATGCGACCAAGGCCTATCGACTTCTGCGCAAGGCCCTCGCATCGCGCGGCGCCGTGCAGCGGGTGCGTCGTGTGCTGGCCGCGCGGGGGCCGCTGCCGCAACACCGCTACCGGATCGCGGTGTACTTCGCCGACGGTGCGGTGAACATGTACCAGATGCGTCAGTGGTACCGGCCGCTGGCCGACCTCGCCGAGCGCTGGCCGGTGGTCGTGCTCGCCCGGGCCGCCGTCGGCGCCGAGAAGCTGATCGAGGAGAGCGGGCTGCCGGTCGAATGGGTGCAGACCGTGCGCGATCTGGAGCGGTTCATCGCGACGCAGGACATCCGCATCGTGCTGTACGTCAACCAGAACACCAGAAACTTCCAGATGTTCCGCTACGGGCGACGCTGGCACGTGTTCATCAACCACGGCGAGTCCGACAAGATGTACATGACCACCAACCAGTACAAGGCGTACGACTACGCGCTGGTGGCGGGGCAGGCGGCGCGCGATCGGCTCAGCCGCACACTGTGGGACTACGACGTCGACCGTCGCACGATCGAGATCGGCCGTCCGCAGGCCGACCACTACTCCGGCACCCTGCCCTATGTCCCCGACGACCGCGCCGTGGTGCTGTACGCCCCCACCTGGGAGGGGGATCGCCCCTCCGCCCACTACGGGTCGATCGTCACGCATGGTGAGACGCTGGTGCGGGCGCTGCTCGGCAC
>JBASAE010000512.1:0-4188 GCA_049654285.1 Microbacterium sp. | reverse complement strand
CACCTGATACAGGATGTCGTTCACCAGGGAGGACTTGCCCGAGCCGCTCACGCCGGTGACCGCCGTGAACACCCCGAGCGGGAACTCCGCGGTGACGTTCCGCAGGTTGTTCGCGCGGGCGCCGACCACGCTCAGCATCCGCTTGCGATCGATCTTGCGGCGCTTCACGGGCGTGGCGATCTCACGACGCCCGGCGAGGTAGTCGCCGGTGAGCGAGGCGGGCTCGTCGATCAGCGCCCCGTAAGGACCGGAGTGCACCACCTCTCCCCCACCGACGCCGGCGCCCGGGCCGATGTCGACCACCCAGTCGGCTGCCTCGATGGTCTCCTCGTCGTGCTCGACGACGATCAGCGTGTTGCCCAGGTCACGCAGGGTCTCCAGCGTCGCGATCAGTCGCCGGTTGTCGCGCTGGTGCAGTCCGATCGACGGCTCGTCAAGGACGTACAGCACTCCGGTCAGCCCGGATCCGATCTGCGTGGCGAGCCGGATGCGCTGTGCCTCGCCGCCGGAGAGCGAGCCCGCCGAGCGGCTGAGGTTGAGATAGGCGAGGCCGACCTGCAGCAGGAAGTCGAGGCGCAGCCGGATCTCGCGCAGCACCTGCGCGGCGATCTTCGCCTCGCGCTCGCTGAGCACCAGCTGCTCCATGAAGGCGCGGGCGTCGGCGAGGCTCAGGTGCGCCACCTCGGCGATCGAGTGGCCGTGCACCTGCACCGCGAGCACCTCGGGCTTGAGCCGGTCGCCGTCGCACACCGGGCACGGCACCTCGCGCAGGTACTCGCCCCAGCGCGCGCGCTGGGTGTCGGACTCGGCCTGCTGGTACTGCCGCTCGATATAGGGCACGACCCCCTCGAAGCCCGAGGTGTACCTCATCTCGCGCCCATAGCGGTTCTTCCACTTCACGGTGACCTTGTAGTTGTCGCCGCGCAGCACCGCCTCGCGCACGTCGGAGTGCAGATCCTGCCAGGGGGTGTCCAGGGAGAAGTCGAGGTCGCGGGCCAGTCCTTCGAGCAGACGCTCGTAGTACTGGAACAGTCCCTTGCCCTGCGTGGTCCACGGGATGATGACGCCCTCGCGGATGGAGAGCTCCTCGTCGCCGAGCATCAGGTCGACGTCGACCGACATGCGGGTGCCGAGGCCCGAGCATGCCGGGCAGGCGCCGAACGGCGCGTTGAACGAGAAGGTGCGCGGCTCGATCTCGGTGAGCGTGATCGGGTGTCCGTTCGGGCAGGCCAGCTTCTCGGAGAAGGACTGCCAGGCGGCGTCCCCCTCCTCGTCGACGAAGTTGATCTGCACGACCCCGCCCGCCAGCCCCAGCGCGGTCTCCACCGAGTCGGTGACCCGCGCGAGGATGTCGGCGGAGGCCACGAGACGGTCGACGACGACCGCGATGTCGTGCTTGTAGCTCTTCTTCAACGTGGGCGGCTCTGCCAGCTGGATCAGCTCGCCGTCCACGATCGCCCGGGAATAGCCCTTCGCGCCCAGCTCGCGGAACAGGTCGACGAACTCCCCCTTCTTCTGCGAGACCACCGGCGCGACGATCTGATATCGGGTGCGCTCGGGCAGCTCCATGAGCTGATCGGCGATCTGCTGCACGGTCTGCCGCTGGATCCTCTCGCCGCACTCGGGACAGTGCGGCACGCCGATGCGCGCCCAGAGCAGACGCATGTAGTCGTAGATCTCCGTGATCGTGCCGACGGTCGATCGCGGGTTGCGGTTGGTCGACTTCTGGTCGATCGACACCGCGGGACTGAGCCCCTCGATGAAGTCGACGTCGGGACGGTCGACCTGGCCGAGGAACTGCCGGGCGTAGGCGCTCAGGGATTCGACGTAGCGACGCTGCCCCTCGGCGAAGATCGTGTCGAAGGCGAGACTGGACTTGCCGGAGCCGGAGAGACCCGTGAACACGACCAGCGAGTCACGCGGGATCTCGATGTCGACGTTCTTGAGATTGTGCACGCGGGCTCCGCGCACACTGAGTTTTCCTGGGCTGACAACGGGAACGATGGGCACCCGTCAAGTCTAGGAGGGGCCACCGACACCGGCTCGCGGAGGCGTCGTCCGTCCCGTCCGGGAGGACCGGCTCCGGGCATCCGCCCATCGCAGGCCGCGCAGGGCGACCCCGACCCCGACGAGCAGCAATGCCGCTCCCAGAGGAGCGAGCCAGGCGAGCTCGACGTCACGCATCTGTCCGACGAGGAGCGCGGACGCCAGCGCGGCGGACTGCGCGACCGCCTGGACGACGAGGAATCGCACCGCCGTCGGCCGCAGCGCCCGCACCGCGAGCTGTGAGCGCAGCGGGACCGTCACCGTGATCGACCCGAGCACGTGCACCGCGTGCACGAGCAGCACCGCCAGCGCCGTGCGGCGAGGATCCGGCGCGGTCATCATCAGTCCGAGCGGCAGGCAGGCCGCCGCCGCCCAGGCCGCCATCGATCGCGGCACGGCCGCACCGATCACGCCGGCGATGAGCGCGACCCCTCGCCACATCGGCACGGGGTTCAACAGGAAGACGCCGAGGACGACGACCGCCACGAGAAGCACCCGAACGACGGCTGCCGGGACGGATGCCGGGACGCGGAAGCCGTGCGAACGGTTCACGATCGCCCCGCCGCCCGCCCACCGTGTCCACGCGACATCGTCCGCAACCGGACGTCCGCGTCGCCGTCCGCCCAGCGCAGCACCTCCACGCCGATGCGACGCAGCTCCGCGAGCACGTCGGCGCGCTCCGCCAGCAGGGTCCGCGTGGCCAGTCGCTGCTCGACCGAGAGCCGTGCGGTGTCCGCGGCGGGCAGCACGTCGACGGCGACCACGGTGTGGCCCGATGCACGCCACCGGGTGGCCAGTTCGGCCGCCGCGCCGTCGAAGAAGGTCGAGAGCACGAACACGATCGAGCCGTGCGGCACGGGGGGCGTCCGCCGGAAACGGCCCTCATCCCCTCCCCCGGTGGCCGAGATCGCGTCGCGCAGACGGGCGAGCTGCCGACGCCCCGCGCCGCTGCGCACCGCGCGCCCGCCGGGGGCGAGCTCATGGAACGCCACCCGGTCGCCGGAGCCGATCGCCGCGGTGGCGAGCGAGAGCGCCGCCTCCCGAGCGAGGTCGAGCGACGTCGTCCCGGTCCGCTCGATGTCGCCCGTCCCCCAGGTCGCGACGACCTCGCCGAGGTCGTCCGCCGTGTCCACCGCGATCACGACCGAGCTGTCGCTGAGGGCGTTCGACCGACGCACGTAGAGCTCGCCCGGCGAGCGCGCGAGGCGGGCGGTGGCGCGCCAGTCCACCCGGCGCAGCTCGTCGCCCGGCGCGAACGGGTGGATGTCGCGGAAGTCCCCGCCCTGCCCCGGCCTCGCCCCTTCGTGTGTGCCGTGCAGTCCGGTGAGGCGCGGCGCGGTGGGCAGAGCGGCGATCGCACGGGTCTCCGGGACCGCGTTCCAGTCCAGGCCGGTCCTCGGCGTCGGCTCCGTCACCCAGGCGCCGTCGAACCGGACCGCCCGTGCCGTCACCGCCAGCAGCTCGATCGGCCCGGAATGCCGCAGCCGCGCGTGCGAGCGCAGAGCGTCCTCCCGGGGGACGACCTCGGCGGTCCCGCGACGACGACCCGCCTGATCGACCGCGAGCTGTACCCAGTCGGCGTCCGCGTCGACATCGGCCTTCGCCCGTACCAGACCGTCCTGCCCGGGCTCCGCCGCGCCGAGCAGGATGCGCATCGTGCCGCCCTCCGGACGTCGCAGCAGCGCCCATCCGAAGGCCAGGGCGAGCGGGAGTCCGACCGCGACGACATCGGGGCGCGAGAACGTCAGTCCCGTCGCCGCGAGCAGGACGGCACCGATGAGCGACACGGCGAGCACCGGGGTGCGATGCCAGATCAGCGGCGTGCTCTTCACGCGCGTGCACCGTCCGCCGCTGTTCCGCCCACGGTGGCGATGGTGGGCGGCACCGGGGTGTGCGCGACGACCCCCGCGACCACGGCTGTAGGATCGATCCCCTGAGCCCAGGCCTGCGGGGTCAGCGTCAGCCGATGGGCGAGCACGGGCTCCGCGATGCGTTTGATGTCATCGGGGCGCACATAGGATCGTCCGTCCAACGCGGCCAGGGCGCGCCCGAGGAGCACCAGCGCCTGGGACCCGCGCGGCGAGGCCCCGACCGCGACGTTCATCGCCGCCCTGGTCGCGCGCACCAGGTCCACGCAGTAGC
>JBASAE010000511.1:0-9716 GCA_049654285.1 Microbacterium sp. | reverse complement strand
GTGCGAGCGCGCTCGGCCCGCTCCTTCCACGGTATCAACAGGGCTGGGCATGTCAAATGGACGGGGGGAGCGACAGCCGTCGCGGGGCCGCCTACGCTGGAGGCATGAGCAGAGCACTTCTCATCGTCGACGTGCAGAACGACTTCACCGAGGGCGGCGCGCTCGCGGTCGCGGGCGGTGATGCCGTGGCATCCGGCGTCACCGCGTTCCTCGCCGCCCACGCGGCGGACTACGACGTGATCGTCGCGTCGCGCGACTGGCACGACGCCGAAGGCGACAACGGCGGGCATTTCGCCGCCGCGCCCGACTACGTGGACACCTGGCCGGTGCACTGCGTCGCCGAGACCGAGGGCGCCGCCTACGATCCGCTGCTCGTGACGGACGCCGTCACCCACCACGTGCGCAAGGGGCAGGGGAAGCCGGCCTACTCGATGTTCGAGGGCACGGCCGAGGACGGTTCGACGGTCGCCGACATCCTCGCCGCGCACGGCGTCGTCGACGCCGACGTGGTGGGCATCGCGACCGACCACTGCGTACGCGCCTCCGCACTCGACGCGATCGAGCACGGCGTGCATGTGCGCGTGCTCACCGACCTCGTCGCCGGCGTCGGCGAGGAATCGAGCCGGGCGGCGCTCGCCGAGCTCGCGCACTCCGGCGCGGCGCTCGCCGAGAGCGACGAATGACCGCGCACCAGGGGAGTGAACGCGTCGCCCTGCTGTTGCGTGCGGTCAATGTCAGCGGGCGCAATCGTGTTCCGATGGCTGAGCTGCGGGCACTGCTGGCCGAGCGACTCGGCCTGACGGAGGTGCAGACCTACATCGCGAGCGGCAACGTCGTCTGCAGCCCGGCGGTGGACCCGGCCGCGGTGCGGGCGCTGATCGCCGCGGAGTTCGACGTCGACACCCCGGTCGTGCTGCGCACCCACGGCGAGCTGGTGCGGGCACTGGCGGAGAACCCCTTCCCGGACGCCGCCTCCGATCGGATGCTGCACGCGTTGTTCCTGGAGGCCGATCCGAAGGCCGGGGCGCTGGACGTCCTCGCCGGACGGCTGCAGCCGGGTGAGCGGGCCTCGCTCATCGGTCGCGACCTGTGGATCGACTTCGGAACGGGCGGGGTGCATTCGTCGAAGCTCACCACGCCGGTGCTCGATCGGGCGCTCGGCGTGGCGGGCACCGCGCGCAACCTGCGGACCGTGCAGAAGCTGGTGGAGCTGACCGCGTGACAGATTATCCGGCGACGATCGCCGCCGAGGTCGATCACGAGCTGGTGATCAGGAAGTCGCGCTTCATCGCGCACGTGGCGCCGGTCTCGTCCCCGGAGGAGGCCGACCAGGTCATCGCCGACCTCAGACGGCGGTACTGGGACGCCCGGCACAACTGCGCGGCTCAGGTGACGGGGCTCCTCGGGGACCGCGCGCGTTCGTCCGACGACGGTGAGCCGTCGGGCACCGCAGGGATGCCGATGCTGGAGGTGCTGCGCCGCCGTGGGCTCACGGACGTCGTCGCCGTCGTGACCAGGTACTTCGGCGGGATCAAGCTGGGCGCAGGGGGACTGGTGCGCGCCTATTCGTCGGCGGTCTCCGAGGCGCTCGACCTCGCCGCGCTCGTGGATCGGGTGATCCTGTCGCAGGCGACGGTGGCGGTCCCGCACGCCGATGCCGGACGGTTCGACAACGCGCTGCGCGCCTGGGCGGCGGAGCACGGTGCGGTTCTCGGTGAACCCGCGTACGCGGGCGAGGCGCTGTTCGAGCTCTGGGTGCCCGCATCCGTGCTCCCGACGCTGGCGTCCGATGTCGCCGCCCTGTCGGCCGGCGCCCGGCAACCGGTGGTCACCGGAGTGGAGCGCGTCGTGGAGGTGCCGCGCTGACCGGGGTCGTCCCGCCGGACACGGGCCCGGCGGGACGACTGAGCGCCTGTGGCGGCAGGGGGGACGCCGCGCGCAGGTCGACGCGGTGGACGGCGCAGCCGGTGCATCGCACGTAGACCACCTCACCCTGAGAGGTGCGGTGCACGGACTCGGCGATCCAGGCGTGCTCGTGCGTCAGCGCGATCGGGGCGGTCGGGGACAGGGTCTGGGATGCGGTCATGCTTCCACGATGATGTAATGGTCTTGTGCATCTCAACCCTTACGGCGAGTACGCCGTCCTCCTGGCGGCGTCCCTCGCGAACGACTGGCCCGCGGACCGCGCGGGCATCGAGGAACGCACACGCGAGTTCGGGATGACGATCGTCTTCGCCTCCGCCGCAGATGACCACGACGCCACCCGGGCGGTGATCGACGACTGGCTGCGGGTCGTCGACGCGCCTACCGCGGGGGAGCGCGCGGCTCTGCTGAACGCGCAGATGGCGTCGCGAGGGGCCTATCCCCAGCTCACCGACCACGATGGCGAGGGGTGGCATCTGCACTACCGGGACGACACGGCGGCGTTGTCCCTCGTGCTCGGAGCGGTGATCAGCGTGGGGACGGCGTTGCACCTGGCCGGACGGGGGATGCATCGGCTCACCCGCTGTGCAGCGGCGCCCTGTCGTGACGTCGTCGTCGACGTCACCCGCAACGGTCGGCAGCGCTACTGCTCGGTGCGCTGCGCGAACCGGGATGCCGTGCGCCGGCACCGAGCGCGGAACGGCTGAGGGCTGCGGCGCTCAGCGCAGCCAGCCCCGTTCCTCCGCGATGCGGGCGGCGTCCGCACGGGTGCGCGCCTCGAGCTTCTGCATCGCCGACGAGAGGTAGTTGCGGGTCGTTCCGTCCGAGAGGTGCAGCGCGGCTGCGAGGTCGGCGATCGTGCCGCCGCCGCGGGCGGCCGAGAGCACGTCCGTCTCGCGCTCTGTCAGCGGGGACCGACCCGCCGTCAGGGCGTCCGTCGCCAGCGCCGCATCGATGACCCGATCACCCCGCATGACGCGCCTCACGACGTCGGCGAGCTCGGCCGACGGGGTGTCCTTCACGACGTAGCCGCTCACCCCGGCTGCCAGGGCCCGCGAGAGGTAGCCGGCCCGCCCGAAGGTGGTCACGATGATAACGCGGATCCCGGGCAGCTCGGCATGCAGCTGCGCCGCGGCGCTCAGGCCGTCCAGGCCCGGCATCTCCACGTCGAGCAGGGCGACATCGGGACGGTGCCGTCGTGCGGCGTCCCGCACCTCGTCGCCCCGCCCCACCTGCGCGACCACTTCCAGGTCCTCCTCCAGCGACAGCAGGGTGGCCAGCGCGCCGCGCACCAGCGCCTGGTCGTCGGCGACGAGGATCCGCACCGTCATGCCGTGACCTCCAGCAGGAACCCGCCGTGCCGGGAGCGCCCGATCCGGAGTGCGCCGCCGGCCTCCCGCACGCGGTCGGCCAGCCCGTGCAGGCCGTTGCCGGGTGCGGCCGGGGCGTCCTGCGCCGTGGGGCCGATGCCATCGTCCTCCACCGCGATCCGGTGCGCGGAGAGCGTCACCCAGCACTGACCGGCCTGGGAGTGACGGATGACGTTGGTCGCCGCCTCGCGCAGCACCCAGCCGAACAGCTCGCGGTTCTCCTCCGGGACCTCGTCGGTCGTGCGGGGCAGGTGCGCGGTGAGGCCGGACGCCGGGAGCAGCGTGCGCAGCGAGGCCAGCTCGCTCGCCACGCGCACCTGCCGATAGCCGGAGACGACGGCGCGCATGTCGCCGAGCGTGGAGCGTGCGAGGGTCTGCACCTCGCGGATCTCCCGAGCCGCCGACTGCGGGTCGCGCTCGGACAGCGCCGCTGCGAGATCGGCCTTCAGCGCGATGGCCGAGAGCGAATGCCCGAGGATGTCGTGCATGTCGCGACCGACACGGTTGCGCTCCTCCTCGACGGCGACCGCGGCGAGCTCGTTCTGCGTCGCGCGCAGCAGGCGTACCGTGGCGATGTTTCGCGCGAACGCGATCATCATCAGGCCGGTGGAGAGGATGATCAGCGGCATCGCCCAGGTGGGCATGTCGCCGATGGGATGCCACTCCGCGAGCACGAGGGCGGCGACCGCGAGCCCGACGATGATCAGCATCGAGACGCGCGGTCGCATCAGCGACATGACGTAGGACACCGCGACATACGCCCACAGCCCGGTGAACCCGGAGTCCAGCGCGAGAGCGAACACCGACGACACCAGCAGCAGCACCGTCGGCGGCGCCCAGCGCCAGCCCGCGGGCATCGCCATCGCCAGGGGAGCGGCGATGAGGAACATCGCGATGAAGACGACGAGCGCGATCGTCCACACCACGGCGGTGCGCGGCGGCTGGCCCTGCAGCAGCGGGATGAGGAAGAAGAACACCGTGAAGCAGATGCTGATGACCGCTCCGAGGTACCAGCGCCTGGCCGACGGCGCGGTGAGCGCGCCGCGCAGCCAGCTCGGCGGCGCCTCCGCGTCATCCCTGCGGTCGTCGCTCACCCGGCCGTCCTCCCGCTCAGACCCGCTGGGTGTCGCGGCGGAACATCAGCACCGCGAAGCCGGTGAAGATCAGGAGCCAGACGAGGAGGTTCGGGATCGCCCAGACATCCGGGGCCACGCCGATGATCGCGGACTGCGAAAGATCGGCGATGCCCCACAGGGGAGTGAACTTCGCCGCGATCTGCAGGGCCTCCGGCATCAGGTAGAGCGGGAAGAACAGTCCGCCCATGAAGCTGAGGATCGGCAGGATCGGACCCAGGTAGCGCATCGCGTTCTGGGCCGGGAAGGCGTAGCCGACGGCGAGGCCGAGACTGGTCAGCATGAGCGAGCTGAACCAGGCGATGAGGCCGGCCGAGATCAGGTTGCCGAGCGGTGCCGTGATGCCGAGCGCCGCGCCGAAGAGGAGCGTGATCAGCACGGCGATCCCGCCGAGCACGAGCCCGCAGAACACCTTCACCAGGATGTAGACGAACGGGTTCAGCGGGGTCAGGCGCAGCTGCCTGCTCCAGCCCTGCGCGCGCTCAGCGGCGACCGAGACCCCGGTCATGGTGCTCGCGACCAGGGCGCCGTAGACGGCCATCGAGATCATGATCGGCACAGCCGCCGACATCCCGCCCTGTGCCACGGGCGTGTCGGTGATCGCCTGGTTCTTGTTGGGAACCGCGACGAGGAACAGCATCGCGATCGGGAACACCAGCGTGAAGATCACCACGCTGGAGTTGCGCAGCAGCCGCTTCAGCTCGACGGAGAGGAACGTCCAGCTGAAGCCGCCATAGGAGGGGGCGCGGCGGGACTGCGGGTCGATCGCGTCCAGGCGATCCAGGGATGCGGTGGACATGTCATTCTCCTTCGCCGTCGGCGTCGTCCTCGCCGGTGAGTCGCAGGAACACCTGCTCGAGGTTCTGGCTGGTGATGGTGACGTCGCGGGCGGATGTCTGGGACAGCAGGTAACGGGCGACGGCGTCGGAGTCGCCCGAGCGCACGATCACGCGCGAGCCGCGCACCTCGACCGAATCGACGCCGGGGATCCGGGAGAGCGCCGCCTGGTCGGCGTCCTGCCACTCGGCCTCGACCGTGCGGCCGGTCGCCATCGCCTTGATCTCGGCGGTCGTCCCGTCGGCGACGATCCGCCCCTTGCGGATCAGGATGATCCGGTCGGCGTACTGGTCGGCCTCCTCCAGGTAGTGCGTCGCGAACAGCACGGTGCGGCCGCGCTGCGCGTCGGCGTGGATCGCCTGCCAGAACGAGTGCCGCCCTTCGACGTCCATCCCGGTGGTCGGCTCGTCGAGCACGATCAGCCCGGGATCCGAGACCAGGGCCATCGCGAAGCGGAGGCGCTGCTGCTGGCCGCCGGAGCACTTCGACACCCGCCGGTCGGCGATGTCGAGGATGCCTGCGCGTTCGAGCGCCGCGTCGATGCCGGTGGTCTGTGCGAACAGCGAGGCGGTGAGCTTCATGGTGTCGCGCACCGTGATGTCGCCGAGCAGCCCTCCCGTCTGCATCACGGCCGACACGAGGCCGCGTCCGATCGCCTGGCGCGGTGGCAGGCCGAACAGGCTCACCTCGCCGCGGTCGGGCTGCGACAGCCCCAGCAGCATGTCGATCGTGGTGGTCTTGCCGGCTCCGTTCGGGCCGAGGAAGGCGACGACCTCGCCCTGCCGGACTCCGATGTCGACGCCGTCGACGGCGGTGAAGCCGCGGAAGGCCTTGGTGAGCCCGGTCGCCTGGACGGCCGGGCGGACGCCCGCGGAGTCCTGGCGAACGGCTCTGCGGGCGGTTGCTGTCTCGGTCATGTTCCCAGTCTGGAACAGGTGGCTGTGCGCCGGTTATGAACGATGTCACCGAATCCGCATGACATCCGTCACGGCTGGGTCGGAGCGCCCGTCGAATCCCTTGGCGTTTCGCATCGCATCGGAGCGCCAATCACCGCCCAACCGTTCATAGGTGGCGATCGCATGGCAGTTTCGGCAGCGGACATCGCACTTCGCGATCTCCGCAGAGATTGCCGCGATACCGAAGCCGTTCCGCACCAGCTGCATGACGGCGTCCCTTTTGGCTGTTCCGGGACGATGATCGAAATCGAGCACACGGAGGTCGGTCATACCGCAGTCGATGCAGGGATGATCGTGCAGATACCGGGTGACGTGGGTGATGCTCTCGGCTCGTTGTGCGGCCGTGCGGTTGCTGGCGTAGTACCGGCGTGAGGATGCGCGGTTGCAGTTGCGGCAGACCTCTTGAAGACCGTCGGGTCGCGAGGACTTTCGATTGAACTCCGTCAGCGGCTTGAACTGCCGACAGGTGCCGCAGCGTTTGTGCATGCGGCGTGGGTACAGCGGAGCACCGACGTGAGACGCCGGTCGTGCGTACGGTGGGCCCCGAGGGGCTCGAACCCTCGACCCGCGGATTAACATGCCACTTCGGCTTTCGCCGCCGCCCTTAGGGCGTTCGTGGTCTGGACTGTCCCTTCACCGTGGCTTTCGCTGTAGGTGCCACCCGTCCAGTCTCTACACCTTCCGGACATGCATCCGGCTTGGCTCGGGATTGCCAACTGGTCTCCCAGGAAGGGTTCCCCGACTTTGAGTGGTGTCATCCCCGGGGTTTCCCCCGAGGCGCTCCTATTCTGTTGAAGTCCGATGCTCTGCCAACTGAGCTAGAGGCCCGTCGCTCCCAGTCTAGGGGAACGGGCTGAGCGCCATGGTCAGGTCGGCGCGCGTACTCTGGTGCGATGTCCTCGTCGTTCCATCGCCCCGTGCGCCGCCCGACCGCGTCGTTCGACAACCTCGTCGGGGCGGGCGATCCCGCCGACGGCCTGAGGGTCGCGCACGCCACGGCGTCCGCCCTCCTCGATCGGGCGCGGAAGGACGACAGCGGCGAGAGCGCAGAGCGTCTGATCGCGTTCGTCCACGAGCACGGCATCGACGAGATCGCCGAGCTGTGGGCTCAGGCCCCCGCGCGCTCGCTGCCCGGCACGCTGTGGCGGCTGTATCTGATCCAGGCGTCGATCCATGCGGATGCCCGGATGGCGGCCTTCTTGCACGAGCGCGGCCGGGTCGAACTGCCCTCGGTGGACGCCCTGGTCGCGGGCGCCCCGATCCCGGCGGGTCCGGAGGAGCTCGTCGCACTGATCGACACGATTCTGCGAGGGGCGTTCCGCGGTGATTTCGCGGTCGCACTGGAGCGGGCCGCCGCATTCTGCCGGGTGCAGGCATCCGGTGCGACGCACGCCGCCGACGATGACGAGGCAACCGAGCCGGACCGCGCCAGCGAGCTGACACGCCGCGCCCTGCGCTTGAGCACGTACGCCGAGGACCTCGCCTCATCGGCTCGGGCCTGGCGCCGCGGCGTCCTGCTCTGACGCGCGCCGCCCTCACACGCCGCGCCCCGACCGGAAGCGGCGTCTTCATCCGGGGCGGTGGCACGGGAAGAGAAAGACCGGGCCGCAAGAACGCCTCTCGGCGGAAGGCCGCTCGAAGCGGCAGAATTTGGAGCCCGGGGTTATGCGGCCCGGCCGATCAAGTGTAACGTCTCCGCGGCCACGGTATTCCCCGGGCCATATGCTCGATTCATGGCCACCCGCTTCGCCCTGATGATCGTCCCCGCCGATGCCGAGGAGGAACGGGCGGACTACTCCGACTCCTTCACCCCGGTGAACCTCGCGGCCCCCGCGCTCAGTGTCGGCGAGCTGAGCAGCCAGCGCGGCGACGGGGTTTTCGAGTCGATCGGCGTGATCGACGGGCATCCGAACGAGGTCGAAGCGCACGTGCAGCGCCTCGCGCACTCCGCCGAGCTGTGCGACCTCCCCGCGCCGAACCTCGAGCAGTGGCGTCAGGCGATCGCGCTCGCCGCCGCGGAGTGCCCGCCCGGCGAGGCGGTGATCAAGCTCATCCTCAGCCGCGGCATCGAGCACGGTCCGGCGCCGACGGCCTGGGCCACGGCAGCGGATGCCCCGGACTTCTCGGCGGTACGCACCCGCGGCGTCCAGGTCGTCACCCTCGATCGGGGGTACGACGCGGGGGCCGCCGAGCGCGCACCCTGGCTGCTGCTCGGGGCGAAGACCCTGTCGTACGCGGTGAACATGGCGGCGCTGCGCGAGGCCCGTCGGCGCGGGGCCGACGACGCGATCTTCCTCACCAGCGACGGGTTCGTGCTCGAAGCCCCCACCGCGTCGCTCATCCTGCGGGTCGGCGACAGGTTCATCACCCCCGCACCCTCCGGTGGCATCCTGCACGGCACCACGCAGCTCAGCGTGTACGAGCACCTGGCCGAGCGCGGCCTCGACGCCGGCTATGCGCAGATCCCGGCCGCCGACCTCGCGGCGGCGGACGCGGCGTGGCTGGTCTCCAGCGTGCGCCTCGCCGCCCCGATCACCGCGATCGACGGACGCGCCCTGCCGATCGACCCGCTCACCGCCGACCTGAACGCTTACCTGCTGTCACCACACTGATCCCGTCGCCGCGCCGGGCTCCCACCGGATCGCCAGGAACGCTCACAGCGACCCCATAGGGTTCTCTCATGAGCACACTCTGGAAACGCGCCATCGCGACCACGACCATCGCTCTTGTTGCAGGGTTCGGCATCACCGCCTGCAGCTCCGGGGGGACCACCACGCCTGAGAGCACCAAGAGCACCACCGACACGCAGCAGTCAGCGCCGAAGGCCGGCTCCGCGATGACCGCCGACGACTTCACGCAGCGCATGAACGATGCGCAGCTCAAGGCGGGCAGCGCGCACTTCACGCAGATGCTGACCGTCGCGGGCGCCGGCGAGATGAAGATGAACGGCGAGATGAAGATCGGCGACGATCCGTCGAAGACCAGCATGCAGTTCGCCGGTGACATGGGCGGCATGCAGATGGAGATGCGTGTGGTCGAGGGCGTCACCTACATGAAGATGGGCGAGCTCACCCAGAACAAGTTCGCCCAGATGGGCGACGGCAGCCCGTTCGACGGCATGGCGGCCAGTGGCGACCTCTCCGCCCAGCTGAAGCTCTTCAAGGAAGCCCTGGTCGACTTCGCGCAGGACGGCTCCGAGAGCATCGACGGCGTCGAGGCGAAGCGCTACGTGCTGACGCTGGACACCAAGAAGGTGCTGGCGTCCTCCGCGGAGGAGGTCCCCGCCGAGGCGCTGGACAAGATCGGCGACACGCTGACCTACGAGATCTTCGTCGGCCCGGACGACCTGCCGCGCAAGATCGCGATGGACATGGCGGGCGTGCCGACGGTGATGACCTTCAGCAAGTGGGGCGAGCCGGTCGACATCCAGGTTCCCTCCGCCGAGGAGATCACCGACCAGCCCCTGCCGTTCTGATCGGGGGATCCCGCACGAGGAA
>JBASAE010000510.1:0-4111 GCA_049654285.1 Microbacterium sp. | reverse complement strand
GCACCGTCGCGGCCGTCAGGTCGTGCTCGTCGACATCGAGAACCTCGCCGGCGGGTCCGATGCCTCGCAGCACGAGTACGCCGAGGTCTGGGCGCTGCTGCGGCACGGGGCGATCGCACTGCACCCGGGCGACGTCGTCGCCGTCGGCGCGAGCAGGCGCGCAGCGCAGCAGGCGATCCCCGCCCTGTGGGGCCAGCCCGTGCAGTGGCGCTGGCGCGACGGAGTAGACGGCGCCGACCTCGCGCTGCTCGACTTCATGGACGTCACGCACATCGCGCAGCGATACTCGCGCTTGGTGATCGCGAGTGGCGACCACGCGTTCGCGACCCTGGCTCAGGGGGCGCGCCGACGCGGCATGGCCGTACACCAGGTGATCGGTCGCGGGTTGAGCTCGGCGGAGCTGTGGGGCGAATGCACCACGCACGCGAAGCTGCGCCTCGGCGACCGGGTGCCGCTGGCGCTCGCCGCCTGATGACACCGGGTGCGGGGGCCGCGACGTCCCCCGCACCCGCCACTCGCTTCTCCGACCCCGGGTCACAACCCCCGTCGTCCCGCGGCCTGGGCGAAGATCAGGCTCGTCGAGGTCGAGGCGACCTCGGGGCGCAGGCTGAGGGTGTCGGACACCAGCTCGCGCAGCGCCGGGGCATCCGCCACCGCGACGTGCACCAGGAAGTCGCGGTCTCCGGCGAGGAAGTACACCCGCTGGGTCGCGGGCAGCTCTTCGAGGTAGGCCTGGAACCGCCGCAGGTCTCCGCGCGCGTGCGCGTGCAGCCGGATCGTGATCATCGCCTCAAGGTGCAGGCCCATGGCGGCGGGTGAGATCTCGGCGCGGAATCCCGCGATCACGCCGCGGGCCTGAAGCGTGCGCACCCGCTTGAGGCAGGTCGATTCGGCGACCCCGGCCAGCCGCGCGAGCTCGGTGTTGGAGATGCGCCCGTTGCGGCTCAGCTCGGCGAGGATCGTGCGGTCTGTGGCGTCGAGCTCGCCGGAGGCCGAAGAATCGGATGCGGTCATGCGCACTTCCTCGCTCATCATCGAAGATTCCTGCAGGTTATCCGTCATCCTACGCAGGATCTTTGCTCATCAGCGCGGCCGATCGTCAGGATCTGCATAATCTCAAGAGAGGGCAGCTGTGTGCCCGGGCATCAGGAGGACGCAATGACGCGGTCGATCGTCATCGGTGCGGGAATGGTGGGGCTCGCCACCGCCTGGCACCTGCAGGAGCGCGGGGTCGAGGTCACGGTCATCGACCGGGTCGGCATCGCCGCCGGTTCGTCATGGGGCAACGCCGGCTGGCTCACGCCCGGCAAGACCATCCCGCTCGCCGACCCCAGTCTGTGGTCGTACGGGCCGAAGGCCCTGCTCGATCCGGATGCCGCCCTGCACGTCCCGTTCCGGGTGGATGCCGGGCTGTGGAGCTTCCTCGCCCAGTTCGCCGCGCACGGCACGAACCGCGCCTGGGACAGGACGATGGCCGACCTCACCCCCATCGACAAGATGGCGCTGGGCGCCTTCGACGAGCTGCAGGCGGGCGGCGTGGATGCGTGGACCCGCGAGGGGCCGTTCGTGATCGGCTTCAAGGAGGAGGCCCACTCGAAGGGCTTCCTGCACGAGGTCGCCGGCGTCGTGCGGCACGGGCAGGAGGTGCCGATGGAGCGCCTCGACGACCCGAGCGAGCTCGCTCCGGTGCTGTCGGACGCCGTGAAGGTGGTCTACCGGCTCGACAACCAGCGCTTCCTCGAGCCGGCGCCCTACGTCGAGGCGCTCGGCGCCGCGGTCGTCGCGCGCGGAGCCGAGCTGATCACCGGCGTCGAGGTGACGGACGTCTCCTCGACCCGCAAGCCGGTGGTCACGCTGTCCGACGGGCACCGGATGGAGGCCGACTCGGTCGTGATCGCGACCGGCGCATGGATGCCGAGGCTCGCGCGCAGGCTCGGCGTGCGCACCCGGGTGCAGGCCGGCCGAGGCTACTCCTTCACGGTCGAGACCTCGACGCCGCAGGAGCACCCCGTGTACCTGCCGTTCCAGCGCATCGCCTGCACGCCGTACCAGGGCCGATTCCGCATCGCCGGCACCATGGAGTTCCGTCGTCCCGACGAGCCGTTCCAGCCGCGCCGCATCCAGGCGATCATCGCGCAGGCGCGGGAGATGTTCACCGGCGTCGACCTCGACGACCGCCGGGACGAGTGGGTCGGCTCGCGTCCGGTCACGCCGGACGGACTGCCGCTGGTCGGCGCCACCCGTGCACCGAACGTGTACGTCGGCGGCGGTCACGGCATGTGGGGCATCGTGCTCGGCCCGGTGACCGGCAAGCTGCTCGCCGAGCAGATCACGACCGGCCGGATCGACCCGGCGATCGCCCCCTTCGACCCGCTGCGCTGAGCCCCGGGCGTCTCGGCCGCTGGCCGTGACGCCTGCAGGGCATTCCGACGCCTGCAGGGCGACACGCCGTGGTCCGGCCCTGCAGGCGTCGTCTGGCCCTGCAGGCGTCGGAGGTGTCGGAGGGGCCCGTTGTGCGGGGCGGGGTCAGGCGGATGCCACGGGCTGCTGCAGCTCGGTGACCCAGTCGGACTGGTCGTCGGACTCGGCCCGTAGGTAGAGCTCGCGGCATGCTCCGGACGGGGCCAGGCCCCGGGCGACGATCTCGTCGTGCAGGGCCATCCAGCTGCCGCCGATCCCGTCCATCGCACCGAGGTGGACGCCGCACATCGCGGAGGCCACGGCGGGCAGCTCGATGACCTCGATGCCCTCCCGCGGCGGCCCCGAGTAGACGTAGCCGACGGTGAGATGCATCCCCTCGGCGCCCGCCAGGTACTGTGCGATCGGTGTGGCCAGCGACCCGCATTCGTCGCCGATCACGGCCGCGATCGCGTCGAACATCGGGCCGACGAGCACCCCGATCTCGGCCTGATCCGCCGCAACGGCGGTCCGTGCGGCGAGCCGCAGGGCGGGCAGGGGCTTCTCGATGATCTCGATGCGGGACATGTGGTTCTCCTTCTCGATGAGGTGGAGCCTGCGCTCGACGTCGACGAGTCTCGCGGCCGGTGGGTCACCTGGCCGATCTGCGCGAACGCTCCGATGGACAGCATGTATCCGTTCTCCTGCCTGCCACAGTGTCAGAGTCAAGTATCGGGGTGGGGATGCCCCCTCATCGTCGGGCATCCGCCCTTCCGTACCCCGAGGGAGAACGTCGCTCAGAGTCTGCGCGAGCCCACGTGTCCGTCCGCCCCGGGGTGCAGCTGGAGAACGTTGACGAACCGGCGATCTCCATCCGGATCTACGGATGGACGGGGCGAGGGGCTGGCGCGGGGGCGTGGCTCGGAGTGAAATGGGTGCAGGAAGCGAGGGGCAGCATGCACACGCGCACACTCGGACACGGCATCGACGGCACCGGCCTCGACGTCTCGGCGATCGGTCTCGGCGCGATGGGCATGTCGCAGAGCTATGGGCCGAACCCCGGTGACCGCGAGGACATGATCGCCGTGCTGCGCTCGGCGCCGGATCACGGCGTCACCTTCATCGACACCGCCGAGGTGTACGGCCCGTACGTCAACGAGGAGCTCGTCGGCGAGGCGCTCGCGCCGATCCGCGACCGGGTCGTGATCGCGACGAAGTTCGGCTGGAACATCCGGGACGGCAAGAGCGTCGGGCTGGACAGCCGGCCCGAGCAGATCCGCCGGGTCGCGGAGGCCTCGCTGATGCGCTTGCGCACCGACGTCATCGACCTCTTCTACCAGCACCGCGTCGACCCGGAGGTGCCGATCGAGGACGTCGCCGGCACGGTCGGGGAGCTGGTCGCCGAGGGCAAGGTGCGGCATTTCGGGATGTCCGAGGCGTCGGCGGCGACGATCCGGCGGGCGCACGCGGTGTTCCCGGTGACCGCGCTGCAGAGCGAGTACTCGCTCTGGACGCGGGATCCCGAGGCCGAGGTGCTGCCGACCCTGGCGGAGCTCGGCATCGGATTCGTGCCGTTCAGCCCGCTCGGGAAGGGGTTCCTGACCGGCACTGTCTCCTCTTCGCAGGAGTTCGCTGCCGGAGATGTCCGCGGCACGATCCCGCGGTTCACCGCCGAGAACCGGGTGGCGAACCAAGCACTGGTCGACCACGTCGC
>JBASAE010000509.1:0-2789 GCA_049654285.1 Microbacterium sp. | reverse complement strand
CGTCCTGCGCCTGCAGCAGCGACGCGATCAGCCGCTCCCGCTCGGCGGCGTCGCGCAGCAGCGCGTCATAGCCGAGCGAGATCGCGAGGGCGAACCCGCCGCCCAGGACGGGCCCGGCGATGTGCGCGAACGTCAGCGTGGCATGATGCAGCAGCGGGGCGACCACTGCCGCCGCCATGACGACGACCGCGAGCAGCCACGGCCCCGCGCCGCGCAGCAGATGCCCCGCGAGCAGCAGCAGCGGGAACGACAGCCAGACGAACTCCGGCGAGAGCACCAGCATCCCCGCCCACAGCACGGTCAGCCCGGCCAGCCACCAGCGCCCTCCGCGCCCGTGGATCAGCGCGGCTCCTGCGCCGTACCAGCCCAGGAAGGCGGCGGCCGCAAGGGTCGCGGGAAGCAAGGGCACACCGCCGACGATGGCCCTGATCGTCGTCACCGCGGTCAACAGCACGGCGATCAGATGCAGCGCGAACCGGGCGGTGCGCAGCATCCGGTGGCGGCTCGGCGCGGACGCGGTCATCCTCCGATTGTCCCGCGCTCCGCCGCACCGCGCACGCCGGGAAGATCGATCGTTCGATGGATCCGGACATCCGCCCCTGCGCCGAGGGTGGAGACATGACCGATGCATCCGCTCCCGACGCCCCTGCCCGCTCTTCGCGCCCGGCGCTCAGCCTGCTGCTGCTCGCCACCGCCGTCTACACCGTCCTGGGCCTGGCGGCCGGCCTGTTCTACCGTGAGTTCACCAAGGCGAACGGCTTCGAGGAGGGGATGCCGGGACAGCTCGCCGTCTCGCACACGCACATCCTCGTGCTGGGGATGATGGTGCCGCTCATCGTGCTGGCGCTGGAGAAGTCCTTCCGCCTCTCGGACAGCAGGCTGTTCCGGTGGTTCTTCTGGATCTACAACGCCGGCGTGCTGCTCACCACGGCGATGCTCGTCTGGCACGGCATCCTGCAGGTGCTCGCCGTGGAGTCCTCGAAGATGATCTCCGGCCTCGCCGGGCTCGGTCACACGCTCATCGGCGCCGGCTTCGTGCTGCTGCTCCTGAACCTGTGGAAGGCGATCCGCCGGGACTGACCGCCACAGGGCTCAGGGCCCGTCCGCCGGAGCGGGCTTCTCGGCGATCGCCTCCGCGGTCTCGGCGGTCGTCACGGGGCCCGTGGTCAGGTTCGTCGCGGAGGCGCGGAACCGTCCGCCGGTCGCCGCGAACCAGCAACCGACCAGGATGACGGGGAACCCGATCAGCAGTCCCAGCGTGACCGGCTCGGCGAGCAGGAGGGTGCCGAGGACGATCGCGACCACAGGGTTCACGTAGGTGAACAGCGGAGCGCGCACCGGCCCCACCTCACGGATCAGCGCGAAGAAGAACACGAACGCGAGCGCGGTGCAGACCACGCCGAGCAGCAGCAGCGACACGGTCGAGCGCATCGTCGGCACATCGTGCTGGGTGAGGAGGGCAGCGGGCAGGTAGGCGAGGCCGATCACGGTCAGCGCGAGCGTGATCGTGCCGATCGACGGGACATGCGCGAGCTTGTGCGCGATGATGAACGGCGCGATCGCGTACAGCAGCGCCGTGAACAGGATCTCGCCGATCGCGAAGAAGCTCGCGGTGCCGTGCGCGAACAGCCCGGGGCCGGCCACGACGATCGCGACACCGGCGAAGCCGACCAGCAGTCCGCCGAGACGCAGCGGCGAGAGCACCGACCGGTCGCCGCGCAGCAGCGCGATGACGGCGGCGAACAGCGGCACGGTCGCCACGAGCAGGCCGGTCAGCCCCGAGGGGAGCTCGGTCTCGGCGTGGCTGAGCAGCAGGAACGGACCTGCCATCTCGACCGCGCCGAAGGCGAGCACCCAGGGCCACACCTTCAGCGCCTGCCTGAGCGCGCCGGAGCGGATCGCGAACGGCAGCAGCACCAGCGCCCCCAGCAGGGTGCGGCCGGAGACCACGGCCGGCGGGCTGAACGACCCGACCGCTTCTTTGATGAACAGATAGGTGATGCCCCAGATGAAGGACATGATCGCGAAGAGGATCCAGCCCCTGCGGCTGAACCCGGCCGGCATGTTCACAGGCGGCGACGCCCCTCGAAGGCGCGGCCGAGCGTCACCTCGTCCGCGTACTCCAGGTCGCCGCCGACCGGCAGGCCGGAGGCCAGGCGCGACACCGTGATCTGCATGGTGGTCAGGAGCCGGCTGAGGTAGCTCGCGGTCGCCTCGCCCTCGAGGTTGGGGTTCGTGGCGAGGATCACCTCCTGCACGGTCCCGTCGGCGAGACGACCCATGAGCTGTGCGATGCGGAGGTCGTCGGGCCCGATCCCCGCGATCGGGCTGATCGCGCCGCCCAGCACGTGGTACAGCCCGCGGAACTCGCGGGTGCGCTCGATCGCGGCGACGTCCTTCGCGTCTTCGACCACGCAGATCAGCTCGGGGTTGCGACGCGGATCGCGGCAGATCGCGCAGCGATCCTGCTCGGACACGTTTCCGCACACCTCGCAGAACCGCACGCGGGCACGCACCTCGGTGAGCAGCTCGGCGAGCCGCGCGACGTCGAACGACGGCGTCTGCAGGATGTGGAAGGCGATGCGCTGCGCCGACTTCGGACCGATGCCGGGCAGCCGCCCGAACTCGTCGATCAGCTCTTGGACGATGCCGTCGTACATCAGGAGAACCTCGTCGGGGGCTCGTAGGGCTCTTCACGCAGGAATCGGGCGCCGAGCACCTGTCGCACGACGGCCTCGCCGTAGCGTTGGACTCCGCCGGGGGCCGCCGAGCGCGTGGTCGCCACGGGG
>JBASAE010000508.1:0-7956 GCA_049654285.1 Microbacterium sp. | reverse complement strand
GGTGCGGACCGTGCGGCGCTCGCCGAAGGGGCGCGGACCGCCTAGCGTGACGGCCCCGCCGCGCACGCGGCGCAGCAGTCCCTCCGCCTCGAGGTCGTCCAGGTCGCGGCGAACGGTCATCTCGGAGACGTCCAGCTCCGCCGCGAGCGCGTCGATCTGCGCGGAGCCCTCCCTGTTGACGAGGGCGAGGATCGTGCCCCTGCGCTCCTCGCCGCGGATCGAGCTGCTGGTGGCCATGGCCCTCCCCTTGCGCGTTGTTGTTACTTCGCACAGAATATCTCAAATAGGCTGAGATGCGACGGAAGGTCGAGGGGGGAGCGCCGTGGACGGTGCGGTGGCGGCGCTTGACTTCGGCGCCACGAGCGGGCGGGTGGTCGTCGGGCGTGTGTCCCCGGAGCGGGTCGAGATCGAGGAGTTCGGGCGGTTCCCGAACACGCCGGTGCAGCTGGGCGAGACGCTGCACTGGGATGTGCTCTCGCTCTGGCGCGGCGCGCTCGACGGTCTCGAGGCGGCCGCGCGAGAGGTGCCGGGGCTCGGATCGGTTGCCGCGAGCACCTGGGGCGTCGACTACGGCCTGCTCCGCGGCGGACGTCTGCTCTCGAACCCCGTGCACTACCGCGACGGGCGCACCGCCGCGGGGTTCGCCCGCGTGCACGAGCGGATCCCGGAGGCCGAGCTGTACGCGCGCACCGGCATCCAGTTGCTGCCGATCAACACGATCTACCAGTTCGCCGCCGACGCCGAGATGCTGGCGATCGCCGACACCGCGCTCCTGATCCCCGACCTCATCAGCTGCTGGCTGAGCGGGGAGCTCGTCGCCGAGCGGACGATCGCCTCGACCACTGCGCTGCTGGATGCCCGTACCGGACAGTGGGATCCGGAGCTGCTCGCCCTGGCAGGCGTCGACCGGAAGATCCTGCCGGAGATCGTGGAGCCCGGCACCGTGCTGGGCCCGTTGTCCAGCGACCTGGTCCAGCGCACCGGCGTGCGGCGGGCGATGCGGGTCGTCGCCGGCTCCCATGACACCGCGTCCGCGGTGGCCGCGGCGCCGATCACCGGAGCGGGAGCGGTGTTCGTCTCCTGCGGGACCTGGGGGCTGGTCGGCATGGAGCAGGACGCCCCGGTGCTGACCGAGGAGGCCCGGCTCGCCGGATTCACCAACGAGTGCGGCATCGACGGGCGCTGGCTGTTCATGCGCAACGCGATGGGCCTGTGGATGCTGAGCGAGGCCGTGCGCCAGGCCGAGGCGGACGGCGAGCGGATCGACCTCGGCGAGCTGCTCACGGCGGCGTCGCGGGTGCCGGGTCCGGTCCCCGTCGTCGACGTCGACGATCCGGTCTTCGCTTCGCAGGGAGACGTCGCAGGGCGGATCGTGCGCTGGTGCGAGGAACACGGTCTCCGTGCGCCACAGGGGCTGCCCGAGCTGGCACGCTGCATCGTGGAGTCACTCGCGCAGTCCTTCGCCGACGCCGCCCGGGAGGCAGCGCGCATGACGGAGACGCCGCTGCGGCAGATCAACGTCGTCGGCGGGGGGTCGCAGAACGGGCTGCTGTGCCGTCTTCTCGCCGAGCGGTCGGGCGCACCGGTGTTCGCCGGCCCCGTCGAGGCGACGTCCCTCGGCGCCGTCCTGGTCCAGGCGCGAGCGATGGGGTACGTCGATGGATCCGTCGACGACCTGCGCGCGCTGGTCCGCCGGACGTTCCACCCCGTGACATACACGTCCTGATCGATCTGAAAAGAGGAGCACCGATGGCAGTTCTCGACACATTCTCGCTCGTGGGAAAGAAGGCCCTGGTCACCGGAGGGAACCGAGGCATCGGTCTGGCCTACGCGCGTGCGCTCGCCGAGGCGGGCGCCGAGGTCGCGATCGCCGGAAGGGATGCCGGGAAGAACGCGGCGGTCGTCGCGGCACTGCACGCCGAGGGCCATGCCGTGCACGCCGTGACCGTCGATCTCACGACGGCCGGCGAGGCGGAGCGGATGGTCGACGATGCCGTGAGCGTGCTCGGACGGCTCGACATCCTGGTGAACAACGCGGGCACCGCGATCCACGGCGCGGCCTTGGACGTGTCGGATGACGAATGGGATGCCGTGATCGACCTGAACCTGACGGCGGTGTTCCGCACAGCCAAGGCGGCGGCGCGGGTCATGCGCGAGCAGGGCGGCGGCAACATCGTGAACATCGGCTCGATCAGCGGGCTGATCGTCAACCGCCCGCAGTGGCAGCCCGCCTACAACGCCTCGAAGGCCGCGGTGCATCAGCTCACCAGGTCTCTGGCCGCGGAGTGGGCGGCGTACGGGATCCGGGTCAACGCGATCGCCCCGGGATACGTCAAGACCGAGATGGCACCGGTGGACGAGCCCCGCTTCCGGCAGCACTGGATCGAGGACGTCCCGATGAAGCGCTACGCCTCGACGGAGGAGATCGCGCCGACGCTGGTGTACCTCGCCTCCGAGGCGTCCTCGTTCATGACCGGTTCGATCGTCGTCATCGACGGCGGCTACACGCTGCACTGAGGCGCCGATGAGTGGACGCGTGGGGCCGGATCGTCGGATCCGGCCCCACGGTCGTCAGCGGCCGACGCTGTCGGCGGGGAAGACGTAGGTCTTGCGCAGCGTCCTCGTGATCCGCCACGTCCCCGTGGATCCCGGCGGGATCACGATCAGCGCCCCGGGCACGAGGTCGTGCACGACGCCGTCGCCGTCCTCGAGGGTGCCCTCGCCGTCGATGATGGTGAAGGCCTCCCAGCCCTCCCACTCGGAGGTGAAGACCCCCGGCGAGACCTGCCAGACGCCGAAGGAGAACCCCGATTCGTCGACGAGACGGGTCTGCGAGATCTCGCACTCGCCGCGCAGGCGGTTCTGCTCGTGCCCGGTGACCGCAAGGTCGACGGCGTTCCCGGAGATGCTGTACATGGCGGTCCTGACGGTCGTGGTGAGGGGGCGTGCGAGGGTCAGAGGGCTGACACCGCGGCCGCCTCGATGGCGAGGCCGGCGCGATAGCGGCGGAGGTAGGCGGTGTAGCCGGCGACGTCGTCGGGATCGGGCTCGGCGACGTGCAGCTGCGCGTCGGAGAACACCCGTTCGTCGAGGTAGGCGCTGAGGGGCTGATCGGAGCCGAGGTGGGCGGCGAGCACGGCGATGCCCCAGGCGCCGCCCTCGGCGGCGGTGTCGCCGACGGCGACCGGGGCGTTCAGCGCTCCGGCGAGGATGCGCTGCGCGACCCCGGCGGTGCGGAAGATGCCGCCGTGGGCGAACATGCGGTCGAGGGCGACGCCCTCGGTGTCGAGCACCTGCATGCCGAGGGTGAGGGTGGCGAACACACCGTACAGCTGGGCGCGGAGGACGTTCGCGAGGGTGAACCGGCTGTCGGGGGTACGGACGAACAGGGGACGTCCCTCGTCGAGTCCGACGATGGGCTCGCCGGCGAGATGGTTGTAGGCGATCAGGCCGCCGGCGTCCGCCTCGCCGTCGAGCGCTTCGCGGAACAAGGTCTCGAAGACCCGGTCGTCGGGGAGCGGGGCGCCGGACGCGGCGGCGAACCGGGTGAAAAGGCCAACCCAGGCGGCCAGCTCGCTGGCGCCGTTGTTGCAGTGCACCATCGCGACGGCGTCCCCGGCGGGGGTGGTGACCAGGTCGAGCTCGTGGTGCACGTGCGCGAGGGGACGTTCCAGGACGACCATCGCGAAGATGCTGGTGCCGGCCGAGACGTTGCCGGTGCGGGGCGCGACCGCGTTCGTGGCGACCATGCCGGTCCCGGCGTCCCCCTCGGGCGGGCACAGCGGGATGCCCGGTCGCAGCGTCCCCGACGGGTCGAGCAGCGCGGCACCCTCAGGGGTGAGCGATCCGGCGTCCTGCCCGGCGACGAGAACCTCGGGCAGCAGGCCGCGCAGTCCCCCCGCGGGGAGACGGTCCTGGACGTGCGCGTCGTAGCGGTCGATCATGCCCTGGTCGAAGTCGCGCGCGGCGGAGTCGATCGGGAACATGCCGGACGCGTCGCCGACGCCCAGCACCCGACGCCCGGTGAGCCGCCAGTGCACGTACCCGGCCAGCGTGGTGAGGAACCGCACCTCGGAGGTGTGCGGCTCCTCGTCGAGGATCGCCTGATGCAGGTGCGCGACCGACCAGCGCAGCGGGATGTTCACGCCGAGCAGCCCGGTCAGCTCGCTCGCGGCGTCGCCGGTGTTCGTGTTGCGCCAGGTGCGGAAAGGCACCAGCAGCTCGTCGGCCGCACCGAAGGCGAGGTATCCGTGCATCATCCCGGACACACCGATCGCCCGGAACGACGAGGGGTGAACGCCATGGCGCTCCTGCACGTCGTCGAGCAGGCGGGCGTAGGCGTCCTGCAGTCCCGTCCACACGGCGTCCAGGGGATACGTCCACAGCCGGTCCTCGAACCGGTTCTCCCACTCGTGCGACCCGGTGGCCAGCACCTCGTGGGTGTCCGCGTCGATCAGGCAGGCCTTGATCCGCGTCGAACCCAGCTCGATCCCCAGGCAGGCGCTGCCGCTGTCGAACGTCATCGCCGGACGTCCGTGCTCTGGCCGTACACGTTCTGGTACCGGTCGTAGAGACGGTCGATCGCCTCCTGCGGGATCGGGACCAGGGGGCCCGCCTCGCGCGCATAGTGGACCGTGCGCGCGACGTCCTCCACCATCACCGCCGCCTTGACCGCGTCCTTCGCCGACACCCCGATCGTGAACGGACCGTGGTTCTGCATCAGCACGGCCCTGCTGCGGTGCCCGCGCAGCGTCTCCACGACGCCCCGGCCGATCGAGTCGTCGCCGATGATCGCGAACGGGCCCACCGGGATCGGACCGCCGAACTCGTCCGCCATCGCCGTGATCACGCAGGGGATCTCCTCGCCGCGCGCCGCCCATGCCACCGCGAACGTGGAGTGCGTGTGCACCACCCCGCCCACCTCGGGCATGTGCCGGTACACGTACGCATGCGCCGCGGTGTCGCTCGACGGCGCCCGCTCGCTGCCTGCGCTGCCCGGGACCACGTTCCCGTCCAGATCGCACAGGATCATGTTCTCCGGCGCCAGATCGTCATACGAGACCCCGGACGGCTTGATCACGAACAGGTCGGCGCCGGGGACCCTGCCGGAGACGTTGCCCCCCGTCCACACCACCAGGTCGTAGCGCACGAGCTCGCCGTGCAGGCGCGCGACATCGGCACGGACCTCGGCGATCGCCTGCTCGATCTCAGGGGGGAATGACGCCACGGCGGTCTCCTTCGGGTTGGTCGGTTGCGGGCGCGCGATCACGCGCCCACAACCGGGTCAGTGGCCGGCGGCGGCTGCGGCGCTGCGCAGACCGTCGCGGATGAACCGGTTCGCGTGCGCGCCCAGGTCGTCGCTGTCGGTCCACAGGTTGCGCCAGATGGCCAGCGTGTTGCTGAGGTCCTTGTTGACCACCGCGCTCGAGAACGACTCGAACGTGATGACCCCGTCGTACCCGATGTGGGTCAGCGCGCGGAACAGTGAGTCGAAGTCTACCGATCCGCTGCCGAGGTAGCCGCGGTGGCTCTCGCCGATGTGCACGTAGCTGATGCGGTCGGCGCCCTTGATCACCGGGAGCACCATGTCGGACTCCTCGATGTTCATGTGATAGGTGTCGATGTGCAGGCCGGCGTTCGGGTGGTCGACCAGGTCGAGGAACTCCAGGCCCTCCTTGACCGTGTTGAACAGATTCGTCTCGTACCTGTTGACGATCTCGAGGCCGATCTGCACGCCGAGCTCGGCGCCGCGCTCGGACAGGTCGTGGATCACCTGCGCGGAGTTCTTCCGTGCCTCCGCGGTGGCGGGCTCGGGATACTTCCGCAGCGCGCTGAACAGGGCGCCGACCAGGTGCTCCGATTCGCACTCCGCCATCACCTCGACGGCCCGGAACAGCAGCGCCCGGCCGCGGGCCGTCTGTTCCGCGTCCTCGCAGTTGATGTCCGTGTCCGCGCCGAGCCCGAGCGATGCGGTGAGCGCGAGGGGAGAGGCCTTCAGGGCCTTCTTCGCATGCGCCACGTCGAACCCTGCCGGGTCGAAGAGGGGGATCTCGAGCAGGTCGAACCCGGCCTCCTCGGTCTTGCGCAGGGCGACGTCGAAGCCCTCGGGGTCGAACGACCCGATCCAGGTGAGGCCGTGGCATCCGATCTGCATTTCATGCTCCTTCTGAGTGTGTGTCTCGTATCGCGGGGTGCGGTGTGCAGGCCCCGGGGCCTCAGCCCTTGACGGTGCCCGCCGTCAGCCCGCCGACGATGAAGCGGAGTGCGAAGACGGCGAACAGGATGCCGGGGATCAGCGAGATCACGGTGGCCGCAGCCATCGGTCCCCACTCGATCGACTGGTAGGCGATGTACTGCTGGATGCCGGTCGTGATCGTCTGGGTGTCACGGCCGCTGAGCACCAGCGGGAGGGTGTAGTTGTTCCAGGCCCAGACGAACGAGAGCATGAGGCTCGCCGCGAGTCCGGGGGTGATGAGCCGGAAGATGACGTAGCGGAACGCGGTCCAGCGGGTGCCGCCGTCGATCGCGATCGCCTCCTCCAGCTCGACCGGCAGCTCTTCGAGGAACGAGCGCATCATCCAGATCAGCATCGGCAGGGTGACGAGCTGATAGGCGATGATGAGGCCGATGTAGGTGTTCTGCAGGCCGAGGTTCTGGTACATCAGGTACAGCGGCAGGATGACCAGCAGCTCGGGGGCGAAGCGCAGCGAGAGCAGGCCGAAGGCGATGCTCTCCTGTCCCTTGAACTTCAGCCGCGCGAGCGCGTAGGCCGCGGGCAGGCCGATGAGCAGGGTGAGGATCAGCGAGCCGATCGTGACGATCAGCGAGTTGAGGAAGGGCTGCATGAACTCGGTCCCGCTGAGTACCTTCGCGTAGTTGTCGAAGATCGGCGTGAAGACGAACCTCGGCGGCCAGGCGATGATGTCCTGCGGGGTCTTGAGCGACATCATCAGGATCCACACGATAGGCCCGAGGGCGCAGATCGAGGCGATCGTGAGCAGGATGAACACGATCGTCGAGTTGCGCCGCCGACGCGCGTGTCGGCGGCGGGATGCGCGGACATGGTCGCTCTTGCCCGCCTCGACCGCGAGCAGGGCGGCGGTCTCCGTTGCGTACGTCACGACAGTGCCGCCTTTCTGCGCAGTTTGAGCAGGTAGTTGGACATGACATAGCAGAGCACCCAGAGGATGACCAGCGCCGCCATGGCCGCTCCGAAGTTCATGTTCCTGATGCCCTCGAGGTAGCCCAGCACGTGGAGGTTCGTGGTCGCGTTGACCGGGCCGCCCTTCGTGGTGGTGTAGATGATGTCGAACATCTTCAGCGAGTCGATGCCGCGGAAGGTGATGACGACCATCAGGACGGGCGTCATCATCGGCAGGGTGATGTTCCAGAAGTTGCGGATCGGACCCGCGCCGTCCACCGAGCTCGCCTCGTACAGCTCGTGCGGGACGCTCTTCAGCCCGGCCTGCACCAGCAGGATGACGAAGGGAGTGAAGACCCAGGTGTCGATGAGCCCCACGGAGAAGAGCGCGGTCTCGGGGCCGTTCGTCCAGAGCGAGGGCGGCAGGCCGATGAGCCCGAGGAGGTAGTTCAGGACGCCGCGGTCGGTCATCATGACCTTCCACATCAGCGCCGCGATCACAGGCGGCAGCAGCAGCGGCATCACGATGAGGATGCGGAAGAAGCTCGTGAACCGAGCGGGGTAGTTCAGCAGCAGTGCGAGGCCGACGCCCAGGACGAGCTGGACGACGACGACCATGAGGGCGTATCCGAAGGTCACGCCGAGGGCGTGCAGGCCGTCGCCGGTCGTGAACAGCGTGAGGTAGTTCTTCCCCCAGTTGAACTTGGGGTCACCGGCCGTCAGCTTGTACGAGTTGAACGACCAGTACACGCCGGTCAGGAACGGGTACATCATGACGATGAGAAGCAGGAGTCCCGGTATCAGCAGGAGATACG
>JBASAE010000507.1:0-2260 GCA_049654285.1 Microbacterium sp. | reverse complement strand
GGACTCCCCTGACAGCACGACCCTCTGACAGCAAGCAGTACCCGATCACCACGATGGAGTGAACGATGTTCTCGAAGAAGATGCGCGCCGCGGTCGCGGCATCCGCGGGGCTGGCCACGGTTCTGGCGCTCTCCGCCTGCGCCCCGGGAGGAGGCGGCGGCGGCGAGAGCAGCGGCCCCGCCGACGTCTCGAAGGATGTGGCGGCGGCCGGCGACGTCACCCTCAAGCTGTCGGACTTCTGGGGGTCGGCCGAGGAGAAATGGATCACGACGCTGATCGACGCGTTCGAGAAGAAGTACCCGAACGTCACGATCGAACGCACGCGCGAGGACTGGGGACAGCTGACCAGCACGCTCAACCTCCAGCTCCAGGACGCCGGCGGGCCCGATATCGCGTCGGCGAACAACGGCTGGTCCTCGCTCGGCACGCTCGCGAAGGGCGGCCTCGTCCTCAACCTCGACGCGTATGCGAAGCTCTACGGCTGGAACGATCACGTTCCGACGACGATCGCCCGGCAGAACCAGTTCACGGACGACTTCACGACGATCGGCGAGGGCTCCTGGTTCGCCACCCCCCTGGCCCGCGCCTCCCTCATCGGCGTCTATTACAACGCCGACCTGCTGAACTCGCTCGGGATCGAGGTCCCTCAGACCCTCGACGACCTCGAGGCGGCCGCGGGCAAGATCAAGGCCGCAGGCAAGGTGCCGTTCAGCTACAGCGGGCTCGACGGCAACACCGCCGCGCTGCTCGGGCTGCAGGCGCTGTACGGCACGGCCGACGACATCAACGACTTCGTCTACGGGAGCAAGGACGTGGATGCCGCGAAGACCGGCTTCACCGAGGCGGCGACCACCCTGGAGACGTGGAACAAGAACGGCTGGCTGATGCCGAACTTCGAGGGGCTGGACTACCAGACCACGCTCGCGAGCTATCTCGACGGCGACAGCGTCTTCCGCTTCGACTACACCGGGTCGCTCGGCCTCACCGGCGACCAGCTCAACCAGTTCGGCTACATCCAGCTGCCGCAGGCTGCAGGCGGCTCCACGGTCGGCGTGGGCGCTGCGCCCGGCGCGATGATCATCTCGGCCAAGTGCACGCATCCCGACGTCGCCGCCGCGTTCCTCGACTTCCTGATGTCGGAGGAGGCCAGCAAGGCCGCCGTGGACCTGGGGCAGGTCCCGATGCTCAACAAGGTCAGCACCCCCGACGTGCTCAGTCAGAAGGGCGAGGCGGCCGCGACCGCGACCCTGGACTCCGACGACGGCTACGTCCCGTACTTCGACTGGGCCAGCCCGAACATGCTCGACCTCCTCACGCAGAACACCCAGCTGCTGCTGGCGGGGAAGACGACGCCGAAGGACTTCACGAAGGCCGTCGACGACGACCGCTCCGCGTTCCTGGCCGAGTCCGGATCCTGACCGATGTCCTCGATGAAGCCGGGCTCCGTCGTCACCGCGCAGGCGGTCGACGACGGCGCCCCGGCCACCGAGGCGGTGGTGACGGGCGGGAGGCGTAGGGGAGGCGCCTCCCGCGCCACCCGGCGCTCACGCCGGATCGGACTGCTGTTCGCGCTTCCCGGCCTGCTGCTGTACGCCGCGGTCGTGCTGTGGCCGATGCTCCAGTCGATCCAGTACTCGTTCTACAAATGGGACGGCGTCAGCGCCTCGGTCTGGGTCGGGTTCCAGAACTACGTCAGCTTCTTCACCGATCCGATCCTGCGCTCGACGCTCGGCAACGTCCTCGTCCTGCTGGTGTTCTTCGCCCTGCTGCCGATCGCGCTGGGGCTGCTGTCCGCGGCCCTGATCACGCGCGCCCGCCAGCCCGGCATGGCGGTCTACCGCTGGATCTTCTTCCTCCCGCAGGTCTTGACCAGCGTCGTGATCGCACTGCTGTTCAAGCGCATGTACGCCCCCGAGGGGCCGATCAACGAGGCGCTGCGCGCGATCGGCCTCGACGCGCTGGCGAAGAACTGGCTGGGCGACTTCACCTGGGCGCTCCCCGCCGTCGGGCTCATCGGCACCTGGGTGACGTTCGGCTTCTGCATGGTGCTGTTCATCTCCGGCACGGCGTCGATCTCGCCCGATCTGTACGAGGCGGCCCGGATGGACGGCGCCGGCCCCATCCGGGAGTTCTTCTCGGTGACGCTCCCCGGGCTGCGCGGCCAGATCGCCGTCGCGCTCACCCTGACCATCACGGCCGCGCTGCGCGCCTTCGACCTCATCTGGATCACCACGCGCGGAGGCCCCGGCACCTCCACGCA
>JBASAE010000506.1:0-1521 GCA_049654285.1 Microbacterium sp. | reverse complement strand
CCTCCCGGCGCTGGCGCTCAGCGGCGCACCGACCCCCCTCGCCGTGTCCTCCCGTGCCGCCGGGCAGCGTCTGATCTCCGCGGTCAGCCGCATCGGATCGTCGGAGAACCCCGGCATCCATCGCACGTCGGAGGCGATCGCCGCCGCGGCTCTCGCCCGGCTCTGAGGCGACGGCACCGTCGTGCGCGCGGCGCCCCGGTCAGCGCACGATGCGCATGCGCACGACGTCGGTGCGCTGCAAGGTGATGCTGTACGCGATGACGGCGTCCTGACCGTCGAGCGTGAGCTGCTCGGTCCGCAGGACGGGAAGCGAACGGGGGATGCCGAGCGCCTTGAGGTCAGCCTCCCCGACCAGCACCGCCTGCAGATCGGTCGTGGTGTGCGCCACGATCCCCTCCACATGGGAGTCGAGCATGTCGAAGAGGCTGACCTCGATGTTCGACATGCTGCCGGGATCGACCGGCACGCCGCGCAGGACGACGGGGATGTACTCGGTCATGAGCGCCGACGGCGTGCCGTCCACCGAGAACAGCCGGATCACGCGCCAGACATCGTCGCCCGGTTCGATGCCCAGCTCGGCGGCGGCGGCCGCGGGCGCCGGATGACGCTCCGTCGTGCACGAGACGAGGGCGACCTCGCCCCCCGCGGCACGGATGCGGTCCCGGTACGACTTGATGGAGGTCATCGTCAACGCGGAGTTGGCCCTGGGCTGCGCCACGAACGTGCCCACGCCCCACCGGCGGGAGACCCGCCCCTCGGTGGCGAGGACCCCGAGGGCTTCCCGCACGCTCCCGCGGCTGACATCGAGCCGTTCCGCCAGCTGTTTCTCGTTCGGCAGCTGATCGCCGACGTCGAACTCGTCCTCGATCAGGGATCGGAGGGCGTTCGCCGCGCTTGCGACGACACTGTCACGTCTGGTCACCGGGGTCCTATCGACGAGCCTCGATGGGCACGAATGCAATGTCTCCCCTCGTTCTACCAGACTTCCGACAGAACGCGCATCGCATTCCCGCCGATCACCTTCGCGATGTCCTCGTCCGAGTAGCCGTGCTTCACCAGCCAGGCGGTGATGTTCCAGAAGTTCTCGCCGGGGTTCTCCAGGCCGTCCACGTACTCGACGCGGGGGTGCGCCGCCTCCTTCGGGGCGTCCTGGGCGTAGTTCCCGGCGTACGCGCGGTGCACCGCGACGTGGTCGCCGAACATCGTGTCCGGGCCGAAGGACACATGGTCGATCCCGACGAGATCGACGCAGTACGTGAAGTGGTCCATGACGGAGCCGAGCGAGTGCTCCGGGTGGGCCTCCGAGAGCGTGGTGTGCGGCGCCGCCTCCAGGCCGATGAGGCCGCCGCGCTCCGCGCAGGCGACGATGGTGGCGTCGTCCTTCATGCGCGGGATCGGCCACACCGATCGCGCGCCGGCGTGCGTGATCATGACGGGCACGGCCGACGCGTCGATCGCCTCGCGCGAGGTGAGATCCCCCGAGTGCGAGATGTCGATCAGCATCCCGAGCCTGTTCATGCG
>JBASAE010000505.1:0-4758 GCA_049654285.1 Microbacterium sp. | reverse complement strand
GCCGACGGAGCCGGCGCTGCCGCCTCGGGCGCCGCCTGCTCGGCGGGAGCCGGCTTCTTGGCCGGGCCCGGCTTGGGTCCGGGAGTCGGCGCAGCCTTCGGAGCCGGCGCCTTCGGAGCCGGTGCGGCCGCAGCCGCGGCGGGCTTCGCAGCCGGATCGGCCTCGATCGCCGCGCGCAGCTTACGCGCCACCGGCGGTTCGATGGTCGATGAGGGACTCTTCACGAACTCGCCGAGCTCCTTGAGCTTCGCGAGCGCGAACTTGCTGTCGACGCCGAGCTCAGCGGCGATCTCGTGCACACGTGGTTTGGCAGCCACAATTCTCCTGTCTGGGTCGGTCGGCCCAGGCAGGGCAGACCACTAATCGCGGACGGGTCTCATTTCGAGCCGTTCACTTTGTTTCCATAGCCGTTCAGCCTTTGTTTCACGGGCGGTACTGTTCGATGGTCTGCGTGTCCAGTTCCCCGGACACACGCAGTGCTCGTGCGAAAGCGCGGCGCCGCAGGGCGGCATCCGCACATTCGCGCGTCGGATGCAGCCACACGCCCCTTCCCGCCAGCACGGCGCGCTCGTCGAGGACGAGCACACCATTGCGGGCTACCACCCTGAGCAGGGAGGTTCGAGAGGCACGACCGCGGCAACCGATGCACGTTCGTACGGCTTCCATCTTACACCTCGGTCACTGTCACGCCGGCACGGCGCGCTCAGTCCATGACACTGTCGGGCTGGATGTCGATCTTCGCACCGGTGAGCTTGGCGGCGAGGCGCGCGTTCTGCCCCTCCTTGCCGATGGCGAGCGACAGCTGGTAGTCGGGGACCAGCGCGCGCACCGCCTTGGTGCCGGCGTCGAGCACGAACGCGCTGGTGACCTTCGCCGGGGAGAGCGCGTTGGCGACGAAGGCAGCGAGGTCGGGATCGTGGTCGATGATGTCGATCTTCTCCCCCGACAGCTCTTCGGTGACCGCGCGCACGCGCCGTCCCAGCTCGCCGATGCAGGCGCCCTTGGCGTTGACCTGCGGATCGTTCGCCTTGACGGCGATCTTCGTGCGGTGGCCGGCCTCGCGCGCCAGCGACACGATCTCGACGAGACCCGCGGCGATCTCGGGCACCTCCAGCGCGAACAGCTTGCGCACCAGGCCGGGGTGGGTGCGCGAGACGGTGATCTGCGGCCCCTTGAGGCCCTTCGAGACGCTGGTCACATACACGCGCAGCCGCGCACCGTGCGTATACTCCTCACCGGGGACCTGTTCCTCGGGCGGCAGGATCGCCTCGACGGAGCCGAGGTCCACGTGGATCATCTTGGGGTTCGGACCCTGTTGCACCACGCCGGCGACGATGTCGCCCTCCTTGCCACGGAACTCGCCGAGCACCGCGTCGTCCGCGATGTCCCGCAGCCGCTGGCTGATGACCTGCTTCGCCGCGAAGGCGGCGATCCGGCCGAAGTCCTCGGGCGTGGTCTCCTCTTCGCCGATCACCACTCCCTCGTCGTCGAGCACGGGCTGCAGGACGGCGACGTGACCGGTCTTGCGGTCGAGATCCACTCGCACGCCCTCCGGCATCTCCTCACCCTCGGAGGAGGCGTTCTTCAGATAGGCGGCCAGGATGGCCTGCTCGATGATCGCCACGAGCTCGTCGAAGGGGATCGACTTCTCCTTCTCGATACCGCGCAGCAGCCCGAGTTCGATGTCCATGACGGCCTCCATATTCAGCTCTCGCCGCGGGCGGGGATCACCGCGGGCATCCGTCCAGGATACCGGAGAGCGAGGGGCGACGCTTCGAGGCGACGGCGTCCTCCCGGCGACGGCGAGCGATGTTTTCCGCGGCACGCTGGACGCCCGCATTCCCTTTCGCGCATACTGACGCACATGGATGCGATCAACGACTGGCTGCTGACCTGGGGTGACAGATTCTGGACCTGGCTGGTGCTGCCGATCGTCGTCCTGCTGGGCCTGTACTTCACCGTGCGGTCCGGGGTCGTGCAGTTCCGGATGATCCCGGAGATGTTGCGCACCCTCACCGACAAGACCCCGCGCACGGCCGACGGCAGACCGCAGTCGGTGTCGGCGTTCCAGGCGTTCACGATCTCCGCGGCCTCGCGGGTGGGAGTCGGCAACATCGCCGGGGTGGGCACCGCGATCGCGATCGGCGGCCCCGGTGCCGTGTTCTGGATGTGGCTGATGGCGTTCGTCGGCGGGGCGTCCAGCTTCATCGAGTCATCGCTCGCGCAGCTGTTCAAGGTGCGCGACCGGGACGGCTTCCGCGGCGGCCCTGCCTATTACATGCAGCACGGCCTCAAGGCCCGCTGGATGGGCGTGCTGTTCGCGATCGTGCTGATCGTATGCTTCCCGATCGCGTTCAGCTCGCTGCAGGCCAACACGATCCAGGCGACCATCGCCGGCAGCCTGGGCGGATCCGTCTCCGCCTGGCTGCCCTGGGCGATCGGCGCGGGGCTGGCCGTGCTGATGGCGCTGGTGGTGTTCGGCGGGGTGCGTCGGATCGCCTCGGTCACGCAGACCCTGGTCCCGTTGATGGCGCTCGGCTACCTGCTGCTGGGGCTCGCGGTGGTCGCGTTGCACGTCGACCGCATCCCGGAGGTGTTCGGTGCGATCTTCGGTCAGGCGTTCGGCCCGAACGAGGTCGTCGGCGCGGCGCTCGGCTACGTGGTGCTGCAGGGCGTGAAGCGCGGCATGTTCTCGAACGAGGCGGGCCTCGGCTCGGCGCCGAACGCCGGTGCGACCGCCGCCGTCACGCACCCGGTCAAGCAGGGTCTGGTGCAGACGCTGGGCGTGTACTTCGACACCTTCCTGGTCTGCTCGATCACGGCGTTCATCATCCTGGTGTCGGTGCCCGACCTCGCCGGGGCGCAGCGCGGCATCGGGCTGACCCAGGGCGCGCTGGTCAGCACGCTCGGCTCCTGGTCGAACATCGCGCTGAGCGTCATCATCTTCCTGCTCGCGTTCAGCTCGATGCTGGGCAACTACTACTACGGCGAGTCGAACATGGAGTTCATCACGACCAGGCGCGGCACGCTCACCGCGTACCGCGTCGTCGCGATCGTCGCGGTGTTCGCCGGATCCGTGGTCTCCGCCGACGTGGTGTGGAACTTCGCGGACGGTGCGATGGGCGTCATGGCGCTGGTCAACCTCGTCGCGATCGCGCTGCTCTCGGGTGTCGCGTTCACACTCCTGAAGGACTACAGCATGCAACGCCGGGAGGGCTTCGATCCGATCTTCACCCGGGACCGGATGCCGGAGGTGACCGGCATCAGCGTGTGGGAGGACGCCGAGTCCGTGACCGGGCCGATCGAGATGATCCGGAGGCGCTGAGCGACGCTCAGACTCGCTGCGCTCTGACGTCGGTGAGGAATCGCGATGCGGTCTCGAAGTCCGCATCGTCGTGCAGCACGACCAGGCCGCTGCGAGCTCGTCCCCTGACCCACGAGCCAGGTGGGATGGGCGGGCGTGCGTAGCCCGCGGAGACGTGGAGGCGTTCCCCGCTGCCGCGACCGTCCCACGCCATCAATCCGTCGATGTCCTTGATCTTGTAGGTCAGACGCATGACCGACACCGCCGTGCCGCCCAGGGTGATGGTGAATGTCACCTGCTCGCCTGGACACCGGATGGGGGAACGGACTGACTCGACATCTCTCCTCTGCCTTCGAACTTTGGGGAGAGGTGTTCCCGGTGCCTGCGAACGCGCACTCAGATCAGCCGCTGATCGGCAGGGTCGCCGGCGGCTACGCTCTCGGACGCACGCACAGGCGACGGCTGCGACCCAGGCGGGGCGCAGCCGTCGTCGGTCCGTTACACGCAGTCGGGGTTCGTGACGGTGAAGGCGAACGGACCGATCCAGATGTTCTGGTTCGGAAAGTCGGTGCCGCCGCGCCCCGAGTTGTTGACGATGAAGTCGAGGGTGAACGCGCTCGTCGACGCGACGGTCATGTTGATGTTGCCCGCATCACTCGACGGCACGACCTCGTAGGGGAACGGCACCGAGGTCTGGAGCCTCCACCGATCCGCCGCTGTTCCCGTGCCCTGCACCCACGTGGAGTTCGCGATGGTGCCGGCACCCTGGGACACGGAGACGCGCTCCGCGCCGCCGTTGCCGTCCTGCGCCGGGAACCCGTCGATGTCCTTGATCTTGTAGGAGAGGTCCTCGACCGCGAGGGCCGTGCCGCCCAGAGCGAAGCTGACCGTCACCTGCTCGCCCCCGCCGGTGTTGGCGTGGGTCAGGGTGTCCAGCGACAGCCGCACGCTGGGCACCGCCTCACCGCCCTGCTGGCCGCTGTCCAACACGAGGTTGTTCGCCGTGTTGATGGCCATGTTGTTGAAGTTGCCCATCGACGCCGCAGTGAGGGTCAGCGTGAAGTCCTTGCCGTCGCCGAACAGGTCGGACCAGGTGAACACGGCCGAGGTCGCGCTGAGTCGCGAGTAGGTGTAGGCGGCCGCGTTGCCGGTGGTGAGGGTCGCGACGCAGTTCGCACCGGTCGCCGCCGCCGCGATCGGTGCGGCCGCAGCGGCGGCGATCACCGGCGTCGACCAGGCGAGGCCCTTGGCAAAGGTGCGCCGGGAGAGGCCCGCAGACCTCTCGTCGGTCGCAGCGGAATCGTTCTGGACTCGGGCCTGGGGGACGGGCTGACGCGACATATCATTCACCTCGAAGCTTGGGGGAGGATTATTCCCGGTCAGCCTAGCAGCCGCCCTCAACGCCCTTGTGATATTGGATGAATATCCTGAGTCCATGCCGTGGGGGTGAGGGA
>JBASAE010000504.1:0-1586 GCA_049654285.1 Microbacterium sp. | reverse complement strand
GAGCAAGCAGAGCCGGCACTGCGCATCGCCGACGGGGCCCGCGAGACCCGGATCCCGATCCGCGGCGTGCGCAGGCATACGGCGACGGCGATGGTCCAGAGTGCCTTCACCGCGCCGCACGTGACCTGCTTCCACACCGTCGACGTCACCCAGACGATGGAGCTGATCGCCAGCCTGCGCCAGGACCGCGGCCTCGCCGACCACCGGATCGGCCCGCTGGTGCTCATCGCCAAGGCGGTCTGCCTCGCGCTGCAGCGCAACCCCTCCCTGAACGCCCACTGGGACGAAGAGGCCGGGGAGATCGTGCAGTACCACTACGTCGATCTGGGCATCGCGGCCGCCACCGAGCGCGGGCTCATCGTGCCGAACATCCGCGACGCCGAACGCCTCGGCCTGACCGGTATCGCCGACGCCCTGCGGGCCTTGACCGAGACGGCGCGTGCGGGGAAGACGAGCCCCGCTGAGCTCGCCGGAGGGACCTTCTCGATCACGAACATCGGCGTGTTCGGCATCGATGCGGGGACGCCGATCCTGCCGCCCGGGCAGTCCGGCATCCTCGCGGTCGGGGCCGTGCGCCGGCAGCCCTGGGAGCACGACGGCGGCATCGCCCTGCGACAGACGATGACGCTCAGCCTGTCGTTCGATCACCGTCTGGTGGACGGCGCGGAGGGCGCGCGGTTCCTGAAGGACGTCGCGGACATCCTCGAGCAGCCCGGACGGGCGATGCTGTACTGAGCCTCGCGGCCCCGGGTCACGCGCCCGGGGCGGCGAGCAGCGCGGCGTAGGCCATCGCGGCGAGCACGCGGGCGGTCTCCTCCTGCGTGCGCGCCGGGGCGCGCGTGGAGTGCGGGGTCGAGTTGATCAGGCCGAAGCAGGCCTGGACACGGAGGCGCAGCTCATCGGCGGAGCCGTCGCACAGCGCGGCGAGCGCCGTGATCCAGAGATCGATGTAGGCGCGCTGCAGCCGGCGGACCTCGGCGCGGTCGTCGTCGGCGAGGTGGGCGACGTCTCGATCCTGCACGCGGATGACATCGGGGTGGCCGAGGGCGAAGTCGACGTGGAAGCCGATCAGGCCCCGCATCCGCGCGGCGGGATCGGGGGTGCTCTCCGCGACGGCGATCCCGCCGCGGACCAGTCCTTCGCTGACGCCCACCAGCACGGCGCCGAGCAACGCCTGCTTCCCGGCGAAATGACGGTAGACGGCGGGCCCCGAGACGCCCACCGCCATGCCGATCTCCTCGAGGCTGCTGCCGGAGTACCCGCGCTGTGCGAACAGCGTCGAGGCGGCGGCGATCAGCGCATCGGTGCGTTCCGCCTTGGCGCGATCGCGGGCGGTCGGAGGTGTCATCGGTGATCCTCGGTGCAGAAGTCGGTTAATGAACCCTAACCACGATTGCCCGGCTCGCGCCAATCGAGGACACCGGTCGCACCGGAGGAGGACGGCTCAGGTGAGGGCGGGCTCGAGCAGCCGCAGGCTGCCCGGCTCCGCGACGAAGCGGTGCACCGAGCCGTTGCGCAGCACGTCGCCCTCCCGGGGGAGCGAACCGCCCGAGGCGTGCAGGAGCAGGGCCCGGATGACGCCGCCG
>JBASAE010000503.1:0-1656 GCA_049654285.1 Microbacterium sp. | reverse complement strand
GGGATGCTGTGGATCCGGCGCGGGCGGGCTTTCGCGAAGCGGACTCCGCCGCGCCTCGGCGCGCCTTCCCCGGAGCGGTCCGGCGGCTCGCCGGACGCCCACCCGAAGCTGCGCGCCCGCTGTTCCTCGCCACGGTCCCACGCTATCGCGGCGGGTCGGCCCGGTCATCTCGGGCAGGATCCGAATTCTAAACCGAATGGATCTTGTTTTTAGAAGTGTTCACTTTCTAAAATAGAGATATACATCCGTTAGAAAGGAGATCTGTCATGGACACTCGGGAAGGCACTCGTCCTGCACTGCTGCAGGACGGCCGCCGACAGGCGTTCCTGCTGCTGCGCACGGTGTTCACCATCGCCCCGATCCTCTTCGGGCTCGACAAGTACGTGCGCGTGCTGACCGCCGACTGGGAGCGCTATCTCGCCCCGTGGATGGTGCGTCTCACACCCTTCGACCCGCACACCATCATGCTGATCGTCGGCGTCGTCGAGATCGTCGCCGGGCTCGTCGTGGCGTTCTTCCCGCGTCTCGGGGGCTACGTCGTGGCGTTGTGGCTGCTCGGCATCATCGTGAGCCTGGTGAGCGTCGGAGGCTATCTCGACATCGCCCTGCGGGACTTCGGGCTGCTGATCGCGGCGCTCGCCCTGTCGAGCGCTGCGGCCGGCCAGGGTTACGGCCTGCTGCGTCGCCCCGCCGCCTGACGGCGGAGGGCTGATGCCCCGGGTGGGAGTTCCGAAGAATCTTTTTATCGGTCCGTTGACGGAAAAAAAGATGCTCCGTACGGTGGCTCTGTGCCTCAGCCCGCAGGAGTGCGTGCACTCACCCCACCCGCACACGAAGAACGTGTGCTGAGGCTGCTGCGCGCCCACGGAGCACTGTCCCGCAGCGAGCTGGCGGACGCGCTCGGGCTCTCGCGCACCACCGTCTCCGGCCTCACGGCCGCGCTCATCTCGAAGGGCGCGATCGTCGTCGCGGAGACCGACGCGGACGAGCGCGAGGGCAGCGGGCGTCCCGCGGAACGCCTCGCCCTCGACCCCGGAGCCGGCCAGTACATCGCGTTCGAGTTCTCCCACGCCCGGGTCTACACCGTCATCGCCGACGCGGCCCACGAGATCATCGGCAGTGGTCGTGAGGAGTACGAGGTCGGTGCCGGATGGGACACCCGGCTGGACGCCGCGTTCGCACTCATCGACCGCCTGCTCGGCGAGGAGTCCGGGGTGCATCTGGCGGCGCTGCAGGCCGTCGCGGTGGGCGTGCCGGGCCCGGTGGCCGTGCTCGGCCTCGACCTGCGCGAGGGATGGGGCCGCCTCCCCTCGGGGGCGACCGTGCGCGACGTGTTCCAGAAGCGCTTCGGCGTGCCGGTCATCGTCGACAACAACACCCGCTTCGCCGCGATCGCCGAGGCGAACTCATCGACCGGCAGCGGCACGGACATCATCTACGCGCGTCTCGCGGAGGGTGTGGGCGGCGGGGTCATCGTCGCCGGACGTCTGGTGACCGGGTCCGGCGGGCTGGCCGGCGAGATCGGCCACGTGCGCGTCGTGGAAGAGGGCGGCCACCTCTGCCGGTGCGGCAAGCGGGGCTGCCTGGAGACCGTCGCCTCGGTGTCGGCGATCTTCGCCGCCTGCACCCAGCGCGGCACACCGGTGTCGTCGATGG
>JBASAE010000502.1:0-8699 GCA_049654285.1 Microbacterium sp. | reverse complement strand
TCGGCGTGGGCCTGGTCGTGCTGCTCGGCCTCGGCGTGCTGACCGGCTACCTCATGCTGGCCGGCATCATCGCGGTGGTGGGCACGGGGACGGCCTTGCTGCTTCCGGACCCGCCTGCCACGGCATCCGATCGGCCGAAGCCGCACCGGGCTCGGCTCTCCTCACTGCGCGACCGCGACTTCGCCTGGATGCTCTCGGGCCGGCTGGTCACGAACATCGGCAATGCGCTCGGCACGGCGCTGTTCCTGTTCTTCCTGCTGCACGGACTGAACCAGCCGAACCCCGAGGCGCAGGACAACCTGCTGCTGCTCATCGTCATCTACACCGTGTTCGTCGTCGCGGCGTCGGTGATCACCGGCATGGTGTCAGATCGCACGGGCAACCGTCGCGGGCTCGCGGTCGCGGCGACGTTCGTGCAGGCGGCCTCGGCGGCCGCGGTGTGGCTCATGCCGACCTTCGAGGTCACCATGGTCGCCGCGGCGCTGATGGGCGTCGGGTACGGGGCGTTCTCCACCGTCGGGCTGGCGTTCGCGACCGACCTGCTGCCCGATGAGCAGGATCACGCCCGCGATCTGGGCATCGTGAACGTCACCGCCGCGCTCGGTCAGCTCATCGGTCCGATGCTGGGCGCCGCGTTCGTCGCGCTCGTCGGCAGCTTCTGGCTGGTGTGGCTGGCGGCGGCCGTGCTCTCGGTCCTGGGCGGCCTGCTCACCGCCGCTGCGCGACCTCCGGCTCGACAGACGGCGTGACCGCCATCGTCGCCAGGGCGAGCCCCAGCACGGCGTTGAAGACCCTCGGACGCATCGCGGTGACCAGATGCGTGGTGCGCGGAACGACGATCAGCTCGGCGTGCGGTGCGAGGCGCCGGAACAGCCCCTCGTGCGTGCGCAGCTGGTCGAACTGGCCGTTCACGAACCACAGCGGCACGGCGATGCGGGCGACCGCGGTCTCCAGGTCCAGCGCCGAAAGGCTCTTCAGCGCGACGTCCTGCGTCGCCAGCGCGAAGCCGCCGGCGCCGAAGTCGTCCCGGGTGTCCTCCGGCAGGGTCGCGTCGAGGACTCGGTCGGCGACCCACATGCCGTGGCCGGGCAGCGCGTTGGCCGCACCTGCGAGCAGCCGGTAGGCGGTCAGCGCTGCGCCGCGGGGGAGGGCGCAGCAGGATGCGGCGATCAGGGCCGTGACCGGCGGCGGCTGCGCCGATCCGGTGTAGGCGAGCGAGAGCAGCCCGCCCATCGAATGCCCGACCAGCAGCACGGGACCGTGGGAGGCGGCCTCGCGCACCGCCCGATCGATCGTGTGCAGGGCCTCGTGCAGCGTGAAGTCCTCGTCCATGCGGGTGCCGTGCCCGGGGAGGTCGACGGCCGTCGACGGCACGCCCGCCGCGTCGAGGTACTCCTGCTGTGCGCGCCACATCGTCGCAGAGGTGCGGATGCCGTGCACGAGGACGACCTGAGGAGGCATGGTTCCAGGATAGGAAGAAGCGGGGCCGGTGGCGAACCACCGACCCCGCTTCCGGGAAGGATCAGGACTTACTTGGCGTCCTTCTCCCAACCGACGTTCTCCACCGGCTGCACGCCGAAGAGGTCGAGGCCCGTGTAGGGCTCCGGGGTCAGGTTGGCGAGACCCTTCTTCACGGCGTAGATCGAGGGGCCGTTGTAGAGGGTGATGATGCCCCAGGTCTCCTTGAGGATCTCCGGCTCGAGCTTCATCGCGGCCTCGGTCTGCTTCTCCGGGTCACTGATCGCCGCGACCTCGTCGATCTTCTTGTCGATCTCCTTGGTGCCGGTCGCCGACATGTTCAGATCGCTGTCCGAGCAGTAGATCTGGCAGTACCACGCCGCGCCGAACGGGTCGGAGGCGGTGAGGCGCAGACCCACGGCGTCCCAGTTCTTCGAGTACAGGTCCTTGCCGAACTGGTTGCTCGGACGGACGTCGACGTTCACCTTGATGCCGACCTCCTTCTCCTGGGCCTGCAGCGAGGTGGCGAGCGCCTTCTGGATCGGGCCGTCGCTGAAGATCGGGTAGGTCACCTCGAGCTTCACGCCGTCCTTCTCGCGGATGCCGTCGGCGCCTTCCTTCCATCCGGCGTCGTCGAGCAGCTTCTTCGCGCCCTCGACATCGAACTTCAGGCCGGCCTCCTTCTGGGAGTCCTTGTAGCCCGGCTGGAAGGAGTACAGGGTCAGCGAGCCGGCCGAGTCCTCCTTGTAGTCGAGGCCGTTCCAGGCGATCTGCTTCTGCTGGTCGATGTTGATCGCCATGAAGAACGCCTTGCGGACGTCGAGGTCCTTGAGCTGCGGCTTGTCGCCGTCGAGCATCAGGATCGTGTTCGCGGTCTGACGGCCCTTGCGGATGACCGCGTCCTTGGCGGTCTTGGCCTGCTCGATGCGGTCCTGCGAGGCGGTCTCGACCATGTCGACCTCGCCGTTCTTGAACGCGTTGATGCCCGCCTGGGCGTCCAGGCCCTTGAACGTGACCTCGTCGAGCAGCGGCTTGTTGCCCCACCACTCCGGGTTCGGCTTGAAGGACATGACGTCGGCGTTCGCGTCGAACTTGTCGACGGTGTACGGACCGGCGCCCCATTCCGGGTGCGGGTTGTCGATGAACGCCGTGTTGAAGAGCTCCGGCGTGTTGATCTTCGGGTGCAGGACGCCGGTGAGGAACGGCATCTCCGGCCAGGCGAACGCGCCCTTGAAGGTGACGATCGCGGTCTTCGCGGTGTCGCCCTTCTCGACCTTCTCGATGTCCTTGTAGCCGTCGGTGGCGTTCGGGTTGAAGCCCTCCTCGCTGGAGCGGTTCGCCTTCCACATGGCGTCGATGGCGGTCCAGTCCATGTCGGTGCCGTCGTTCCAGTGGGCCTCCTTGGTGAAGGTGAAGGTCAGAACGGTCTTGCCGTCCTTGACCTCGTGCTTCCACTCATCGAGGTAGGCGTCGTTCTTGTACGGCGTGCCGTCCGGCTTCATCAGCAGGACCTGCGGCATGTACCACGACGCGAGACGCGCGGTGTCGGCGGTGCCGTCGCTGTTGGAGGCGTTCAGCTGCTCCGGAACCTCGTTGATCGCGAAGGTGACCTTGCCGCCCTCCTTCAGGTTCGCACGGTCCTGCGGGTTGTAGTCGGCGTCCTTCAGGACGGCGCTGCTGTCGCCGCTGTCCCCCTTGTCGCCACCACCGGTGTTGCCAGTGGTGCACCCGCTCAGGGCGAGTGCGAAAGCGCCGGTGAGTGCCAGCGCTCCCATCAGCTTGTACTGCTTCATGGTGCTCCTTTCGCCTTACGGCGTGTCACAAGTACGATAGTTGCCCTCACCTGGGCGGGAGGGTGTGGGCGCAGCGGCGGAGCACAACTGTTATCGGACAGTAACCGAAAGTGCTCCGGACCGGCCCGGATCCCGATGCGCGGGGGTCTCAGACGGTGGTGACCGGGCGGGTCGACATCGTCTCGGGATCGAACACGACGCGCTGGCGCGAGCGCTCGATGTCGGGGTCCGGGACCGGGATCGCCGACAGCAGCGCCTGCGTGTAGGGGTGCTGCGGATTGTCGAAGACGTCGTCCACGTCGCCGTGCTCGACGAACTCGCCGAGATACATCACGGCCACGCGGTCGGCGATGTGGCGCACCACGGAAAGGTCGTGTGCCACGAACAGGTACGACAGGCCGAGCTTGACCTTGAGGTCGTCGAGGAGGTTGATCACGCCAGCCTGGATCGACACGTCGAGCGCCGAGACCGGCTCGTCGAGCACGATGATCCTCGGATTCGTGGACAGCGCCCGGGCGATGCCGATGCGCTGCCGCTGGCCGCCCGAGAACGCCCCGGGGAACCGGTCGCGGTGCGCCGGGTTCAGGCCGACGAGGTCCATCAGCTCCTCGACCCTCGCCATCGCGTCCTTCTTCGACGTGCCGATCGCGAACAACGGCTCGGCGATGATGTCGGCCACGGTCATGCGCGGATCCAGCGCGCCCATCGGGTCCTGGAACACGATCTGGATGTCACGGCGCAGCTTGCGCTCCTGCGATGCGTGCGTGATGTCGTTGACGTTGACGCCGGAGACGATCAGCTCGCCGTCCTCCTGCTTGGCGAAGTCCATGATCTGCAGCAGCGTCGTCGTCTTGCCGCTGCCGGACTCGCCGACGATCGCCATCGTCTCGCCCTCGCGGACGTCGAAGCTGACTCCCTTGACCGCGTGTACCTCGCCGACCTTGCGCTTGAAGAGCGCTCCCTTGAGCAGCGGGAACGTCTTGGTCATGTTGCGCACCTCGAGCGTCACCGGGCGCTCCTCGCGAGGAGTGCGGGTGAGCTCGCTCTCGAGCACCTTCGGCGCCGGGTACACGGGCAGTCCGCCGATCAGTCCGTCGTCGGTGATCTCGTGGGCGCGGATGCATGCGGCGCTGTGCTGTGCGCCACTGCCGGTGTCGACCGGTTCGAGGTCGGGCTCGCGGGTGCGGCACGCGGCGACCGCGATCGGGCATCGGTCCGCGAACGGGCAGGCGTCGGGCAGGTCGATCAGCAGCGGGGGGTTGCCCTTGATCGGGATCAGCGGCTGCTTCTCGGCCTGGTCGACCCGCGGGATCGCTCCGAGCAGCCCGATCGAGTACGGCATGCGCGTGCGATGGAACAGCTCGCGCGACTCGGCGTGCTCGACCGGCTTGCCGGCGTACATCACGATCACGTCGTCGGCGGTGCGCGCGACCACGCCCATGTCGTGCGTGATCATGATCACCGCGGCGCCGGTCTCGTCCTGCGCCTTCTCGATGAGGTCGAGGATCTGCGCCTGGATGGTCACGTCGAGCGCGGTGGTCGGCTCGTCGCAGATGATGAGCTTCGGGTTGTTCGCCATCGCGATCGCGATCACCACGCGCTGCCGCATGCCGCCGGAGAACTCGTGCGGGAACGACTTCATCCGCTTCTCGGGGCTGCTGATGCCCACCAGCCGGAGCAGCTCGACCGAGCGGTCCCAGGCCGCCTGCTTCGGCATCCTGTTGTGCGTGGTCAGCGCCTCGATCAGCTGGTCGCCGATCGTGAACACCGGGGTGAGCGAGGTCAGCGGGTCTTGGAAGACCATGGCCATGCCGTTGCCGCGGATCACCGACATCTGCTTGTCGCTCTTGCCGAGGAGCTCCTGGCCGTCGAAGACGATCGAGCCGGTGACCTTGGCGTTCTCGTCGAGCAGGCCCATGATCGCGAGCGAGGTGACCGACTTCCCGGAGCCGGACTCGCCGACGATGCCGAGGGTCTTCCCGGCCTCCAGATCGAAGGAGACGCCACGCACGGCGTCGACGCGGCCGGCCTCGGAGGCGAAGCTGACCTTGAGGTCACGGACGGAGAGTACGTTGCTCATGCGCGGCCTCCTGCCGCCGAGGTGGGATCGAGGGCGTCGCGGAGGCCGTCGGCGATCAGCGACATGGACACCGTCAGCAGCGTGAGCGCGAGCGCCGGGAAGTAGAACAGCCAGGGGGTCGTGACGATGCTGGACGATCCCTCGCCGATCAGCGAGCCGAGGGAGACGTCGGGGATCTTCACGCCGAAGCCCAGGAATGACAGGCCGGTCTCGGCCATCACGGCGTTCACGATGCCGAGGGTGAAGTTCACCACGAGGAGGGATCCGATGTTCGGCAGCATGTGCCGCAGCACGATCCGGAACCCTCGGACGCCCATGTAACGCGCCGCCTGCACGTACTCGCGTTCGCGGAGCGACAGGGCCATGGTCCAGATGACGCGGGCGGGGAAGAACCAGCCCACGACGAAGATCATGATCAGCGAGATGACCCGCCAGTCGCCGCCCGCCTTGTTCGAGATCAGCGCGAGGATCAGGAAGTTCGGGACCACCATCATGAAGTGGATGACCAGCAGCGCGATGCGCTCGGTCCAGCCGCCGAAATAGGCCGCGGCGGTGCCGACCAGCGCCGAGATCACCGTCACGCCGATCGACACGGTGATCGCGATCATCAGCGAGCGCTGCAGACCGACCGCGGTCTGCGTGAAGGTGTCGTTGCCCGAGGCGTTCGTGCCGAACCAGTGCTCGGACGAAGGGCCCGTGCTGAGGTTCAGGAAGTCCATGTCGCCGATCGTGTACCGCGAGATCAACGGCACGACGATCGAGAACAGCACCAGCAGGATGAAGATCACGACGCCGCCGACGGCGGGACGGTTGCGGGCGAAGCGCCGCGAGTACAGCGTCCACTTGGAGAGGCGCTTCTCGGTGATGCGCGCCGCCGTCGTGTCCGGCCCGACGGGCGGCTGGATGGCGGGGTCGACCATTTCGTTGCTCATGTCAGCTCACCCTCACTCGCGGGTCGAGGACGACGACCGAGATGTCGGCGAGCAGCGCGCCGATGGCCGTCAGGACGGCGCCGAAGGCGGCGACCGCCACCACGCCGTGGACGTCGTTGTGGGTGATCGTCGTGATGAAGTACCGCCCCATGCCCTCCCAGGCGAAGATCGTCTCGGTCAGCACCGCGCCGGTGAACACCGCGGGGATCGTGAAGGCGACCTGCGCCGCGACGGGGATCAGCGAGGTGCGCAGCGCGTGCCTGCGGATCGCCTGCTGCTTGGTGAGCCCCTTGGCCCGGGCCGTGCGGACGTAGTCGGCCTTGATGTTGTCGAGCAGCAGGGAGCGCTGCAGGAAGTGGATCTGCGCATAGCTGATGATCACGAGCGCGATCGTGGGCAGCACCAGGTGCTGCAACGCGTCGATCAGCACGGGGAAGAACCCGGTGACACCGTCGCTGGAGGCGCCGGTGACGTAGAACACCCGGGTGCCGACCAGCTCGTTGAAGCTGATCGCGAGCAGGACCACGGCCAGCGCCGCGACGATGATGTTGACGTTGATCGTGACGATCGAGATGCCCTGCCAGATGCGGTCCCCGAGCTTGTACTGCCGGGACGCGGTGTAGACGCCCAGGGCGATGCCGATCACGGTGAAGATGATGGTGGCGCCGAGCACCAGCTCCGCGCTCACCCACATCCGGTACGAGACCTGACCGGCGACGGATCCGCCGGTCGGGCTCACCCCCCAGTCCCAGCGGAAGATGATGCCGCTGAACCAGTTCCACCAGCGCTCGTAGAGAGGGACGGTGTCGCTGAGGTTGCGGGGGAGGAGCTGGTTGGTGATCTGCTCCTGACTGAGCGGGGGCCTGCGGCCGACGTAGTTGCTGCGCGGATCGAGGTACGCCCACGCCAAGAGATACGTCAGGTTGGTCGCGACCACGATCATGAGCAGCCAACCAAGGGTCCGGCGCACGAGATACTTGATCAAGGTGTTGATTCCTTCTCTTTCCAGCACGCGCGGGATCCTCCGACACGGCGCTGAGTCGGAATCATTCAATCATCATTCCGGCCGTTTGCCCCATCTGGCGCCCCGCCTGCTGTGACGGAGTCGTTGCCGAGGCGGCACTCGGTGTCACCGAGAGGCCGCGGGCAACCTGCCGAGACTATCACCGGGATCGACGAATCGAGCATCCGGGGCCTGTCCACGTAGAATCGAGCGGACATGTCACCTCGTGCCCTCACCCCGCTCCAGCCGGCCGCGACGCCGCCTGCGCAGATCCGCAACTTCTGCATCATCGCCCACATCGACCACGGCAAGTCGACCCTCGCCGACCGCATGCTCCAGATCACCGGCGTCGTCGCCGAGCGCGACATGCGCGCGCAGTACCTCGACCGGATGGACATCGAGCGCGAGCGCGGCATCACGATCAAGAGCCAGGCGGTGCGCATGCCGTGGGCGACCTCCGACGAGACCTTCGCGCTCAACATGATCGACACCCCGGGGCACGTCGACTTCACCTACGAGGTGTCGCGCTCCCTGGCGGCCTGCGAGGGCGCCGTCCTGCTCGTGGACGCCGCGCAGGGCATCGAGGCGCAGACGCTCGCGAACCTGTACCTCGCGCTGGAGAACGACCTCACGATCATCCCGGTCCTGAACAAGATCGACCTCCCGGCCGCCGACCCCGAGAAGTTCGCGCTGGAGCTGGCGAACCTCATCGGCGGGGATCCCGACGACGTGCTGCGGGTGTCGGGGAAGACCGGCGTCGGAGTGGAGGACCTGCTCGACCGGATCGTCGAGCGCATCCCCGCGCCGGTCGGCGACGCGGACGCGCCGGCACGGGCGATGATCTTCGACTCGGTGTACGACGCGTACCGCGGCGTGGTGACCTACGTGCGCATGGTCGACGGCTCGCTGCAACCGCGCGAGCGCATCCAGATGATGTCCACGGGAGCCAACCACGAGCTGCTGGAGATCGGCGTGTCCAGCCCCGAGCCGATCCCCTCGAAGGGCCTCGGCGTCGGCGAGGTGGGATATCTCATCACCGGGGTGAAGGACGTGCGCCAGTCGAAGGTCGGCGACACGGTCACCACGGCGCGCAAGCCGGCACCCGCGCCGCTCGCCGGATACACCGACCCGAAGCCGATGGTGTTCAGCGGCATCTACCCGATCGACGGCAGCGACTACGCCGAGCTGCGCGAGGCGCTCGACAAGCTCAAGCTCTCGGACGCCTCGCTGCAGTATGAGCCGGAGACCTCGGTCGCGCTCGGGTTCGGCTTCCGTTGCGGCTTCCTCGGACTGCTGCACCTGGAGATCGTCACCGAACGGCTCGCCCGCGAGTTCGGTCTCGACCTCATCACCACGGCGCCCAGCGTGATCTACGAGGTGCTCACCAGCGACACCGGCGAGACCGTCATCGTGACGAACCCGAGCGAGTACCC
>JBASAE010000501.1:0-3231 GCA_049654285.1 Microbacterium sp. | reverse complement strand
CCGACGACGCCCAGCGCTGCCGCACGGGCGATGGTCGTGCCGACCTCCGCGGGGGTGTCGCCGTATCCCGACTCCAGGTCGGCGGTCACCGGCACTCCGACGGCCTCGACGATACCGGCGACCCGGTCGAGCATCGCATCGACGGTCACGCCGCCGCCGTCGGGCAGCCCGCATGACCAGGCGATCCCGGCGCTGGTCGTCGCGATCGCCGGGAACCCGAGCTGCTCCAGGATGCGCGCCGAGCCGGCGTCCCAGGCGTTCGGGATGACGAACCCCGGCCCACGGTGCAGGGCGAGGAAGGCCGCGGCGCGCTCGCCCCGGTGCGTATCCACAGCATTCCTCCTCGGCCCCTGTCGCCGGCTGCTCCCCTCTATTGAGCGCTCGTCGCGGGTGTGCCGTCAAGGGATCCGTGCAGATCGCCCCCGGCCTGTTCCAGGAGGGTCCGTGCGGCGGCCCGGCCCGCCTCGATCATGCGGTCGTACTGGTGGAACTCGAGCAGACCGACGCCCATCGAGTTCGGCGTGATGACCCAGGCGCCGAGCCGCTGCGCCTCCGCGGCGCCTCCGCCGCCGATCATCAGCGTGCGCAGCATCGTCTCGCCCAGCGGCGGGATCCGCACCGGCCGGGCCGCCTGGGCGCCCGGACGACGGCTCCCGCCTCCCATCGAGATGTTCACCGCGACGACCGGCCCCTCATTGCGTTCGGTGACCGCGCGCACCGGGATGTTGTCGAGCACCCCGCCGTCGACCAGCAGCCGTCCGTCGCTCGGGATCGGGGCGAACAGCACCGGCAGCCGGGAGGAGGCCTTGATCGCCTCGCCGAGCAGGCCCGTCCGATGCACGACCGACGACCGCGTGAGCAGGTCGGTGCTCACGCAGCGGAACCCGCGCGGCAGCTCCTCGATGCGCAGATCGCCGAAGCAGCGCGTCAGCGCCCGCTGCACCCGCACACCGCGCGCCAGCGACGTGCGCGGCAGGCCGTAGTCGCCCAGCATGTCCTCGCGCACGAACTCCCGGTACACGGCATCGCCGACCTCCGCCGCGGTGACCCCCTTCGCGTAGTATCCGCTGATCACCGATCCCATGCTGGCGCCGGCGACGCGATCGATCCGCACCCCGGACTCCTCCAGCTCCATCAGCACGCCGACGTGGGTCAGCGCCCGTGCTCCCCCGCCCCCGAGGACCAGCGCGAGCGACCGCCCCGCGAGACGGTCGACGAGATCCCGGATCCCTTCCGGCAAGGCCCCCGACGGCCCCAGGTCGGCGGACCCGAGCTCACTCCAGCGCCACGGGTCCACGGCATCCAGCCAGCGCTGTCGCCCGGCGCGCGACAGCCCATCCCCCACCAGCACGAGCTCAGGACGCGTGAGCGAGGGCGTGCTGGTCGGGGGCTCCCCAGCCACGCCGACCAGCACCGTCGTATCGGCCTCCCGCGCGCTGCGGGCCGCCCACCGCTCGTCACCGGTTCCTGCCAGGACGATCATCTCGTTGTCGTTCTCGGCACGGTCGACCTGCTCCGGTGCGTGCGGGCCGCTCAGCAGGGCGGTGCGCAGATGCGTCGACAGGCCACGATGCAGCAGCGCGGCGACCGCGGCGACCGGAGCACCCGGTCCGGCGCCGACCACGGCGATCAGGCGAGGACGGGCAGCGATCCGGGTCGCCGGCGGGCGGGCGTCCGCCAGCTGGTGTGCGAGGGCGGTCACCAGCGCGATGAGGGCGGCCGGATCGTTCCCGATGGTCTCGTCGAGCAGCGTTCGCGAGACCTCGAGCAGCCGACAGTCACGGCGCGCCCGGACGGACGCCGAGCGGCGGCCCCCGGTGAACAGCGCGAGCTCCCCGATCACGGCGCCCGGCCCGAGCTCACGCACCGTCTGCCCGTCGACGACGACGTCGGCACGTCCGGCCAGCAGGACGAACATGGAATCGGCGGCGTCCTCGCGGCGCAGCAGCCATTCACCCGCGGCGATGGTCCGCTGCGGGGCTGCGGCGAGGATCCGCTCCCGCACGCTCTCCGGCAACCGGCCGAACAGCGACTCCTCCGCCGGGGGCAGCGCACGCCGCAGCAGCTCCGTCCCCACGGGATCCGGCTCGCGCAGCTCGGACTCGATCGTCGCGACCTCCTCGGCGGTGGCGCCGTGCTCCCTGACCCGCCCCAGGAACAGCGTGATCACCGCCCCCACGATGAACGACAGGATGCACATCGTCCACCCGGCGCGCAGGTCGCCCACCACGGTCTCAGCGGTCGGCGTGCCGAGGATCACGACCAGCACCGCGACGCCGACCGTGCCGCCGATCTGTCTCGCGCTGGAGATCACGGCCGATGCGGTGGCGTACTTCCCGCCGGGCTGCGAGGCGAGGGTCGAGGCCGCCAGCAGGGGCAGCGTGGCCCCGACGCCGACGCCGCTGATGATCTGGCCGGGCAGCCACTGCGCCCAGAACTCGGGCGTGGTGCCGACCACCCGCACGTACCAGACGTAGCCGAGCGCCCACACCACGAAGCCCGCGACGATGATCCAGCGGTACCCGTGCCGCGCGGCGACCGGCTCGAGCAGGCCGGCGACGACCGCGGCGACCAGCGCACCGGGGATGAGCGCCAGACCGGCCTCGAGCACGGTGTACTGCCAGACGTACTGCAGCCACAGCACGTTCGTCAACATGTATCCGAAGAAGCCGACCCCCGCGACGAGGGTCGCGATGTTGGCCACCAGGAACGGTCGGTCGCGCATCATCGCAAGATCGAGCACGGGCACCGGATGGTGCATCGAGCTGAGGACGAACCCCGCCAGCAGCATGACCGCGCCACCGATGACCGTCCACAGCACCGGGCTCGCGACGCCCCACTCGGATGCCTTGATGATCGCGAGCGTGACCAGAGCGAGGGCCGCCGCGAGCAGCAGCGCGCCGCGCAGATCCGGCGTCCGCCGCCTGCCGGGCGCCCGGCTGTCGACCAGCTGACGGCGCCCCAGCCACCAGGCGATCGCACCGAGCGGCAGGTTGATCCAGAACGCCCAGGTCCACCCGCCCGCTTCGACCACGCCACCCCCGAGAGGCGGACCGAGCCCGGCGGCCACCGCGGCCGCCGCCGCCCACAGTCCCACGGCACGTGCCCTCCTGCCCGCCGGGACCCCCTCGATCACGAGCGCCAGCGACGCCGGCACGATCATCGCGGCGCCGAGCGCCTGCGCGACGCGACCCGCGACCAGCACCCCGATCGACGGCGCGAGCGCGCAGA
>JBASAE010000500.1:0-1631 GCA_049654285.1 Microbacterium sp. | reverse complement strand
CCGGTAGGCTGTTGCGGTGGCATCCCGAACCCGGCTGAGCACGCGTACCCTGCTGGTCTGCGCGGCGATCGGCGTCGCAACAGGCATCCTGGGCGGGATCGCGGGGCTGGTGACCCCGGTCGTGCTGATCGGCGCGGCGTTCCTGTACGGCCTGGTGCTGGGCTCCCATGTGCTGCCCGGGATCATCGCTCAGGAGGTGCTGCGCCAACCGCTGGTGGCGCTGATGACGCACGTCGTCGCGGCGCTGATCGCGAGCGCCTTCAACCCCGCCTGGGCGATGCGGTTCATCGGCACCGCCCTGCTGTTCGGCGCGATCCAGGAGGGCGTCGCCGCCCTCACCCGCTACCGCTCCTGGGGCGCGTGGCGGTTCTTCGTCTCGGCGGTGATCATCGGCGCACTGGTCGCCGTCGTGGTCGGCTTCGTCGTCGACCTCGGGAAGTTCGCCCCCTGGGTGCAGGTGTCGTACCTGGTGATCTCGGTGCTCGGCCCCGTGATCTGGACCGCCATCGGGCTGGCGATCGGGTCCTCGCTGCGCAAGGCGGGCGTGGCTCCGCGCTGATCCGGCCCCGCATCGGACCTGGCAGATCAGGTTAGGCTCAGCTAAGTTAGACGGGTACCGATCCGTCGACCTGGGGTTCCGCCGTGCGCCCATCCGCGCCTCTGCTCCGCGTGCGTGACCTCAGCATCACGCACGCGGGCAGCCCGCACCCCTCCCCGCGGGACGTCTCCTTCGACGTGCATCCCGGCGAGGTGGTGCTGCTGCTCGGCCCGAGCGGATCCGGCAAGTCCACGCTCACTCTGGCTCTGAACGGCCTGATCCCGCAGCAGGTCCCCGCGACGGTCGTCGGCACGGTCGAGGTCGCGGGGCGCACCACGATCGACACCGCGGTCGCCGAGCTGAGCCGCGATGTCGCGATGGTGTTCCAGGACCCGGACGCCCAGCTCGTGACCGGCACCGTGCTCGACGAGGTCTGCTTCGCGCTGGAGAACCTGCTGCTCCCGGTGCCCGACGTGCTCGCGCGCGCCGAGTCCGCGCTGCGCCGCGTCGGGCTGTGGGAGCGGCGGGCCTGGAATCCCGACCTGCTCTCCGGCGGCGGACGCCAGCGGCTCGCGATCGCCTGCGCGCTGGCGATGGGGTCCCGGATCCTCGTGCTCGACGAGCCCACGGCGAACCTCGACCCACGGGGCACGGCCGACGTGCACGCGGCCCTCGCCGACGTCGCCGCCGAGGGCGACCGCGCGGTGATCCTCGTGGAGCACGACTACGAGGCGGCGCTGCGATTCGCGACGCGCGCGATCGTCCTGGCGGCGGACGGCTTGGTGGCGTACGACGGACCCGCGGATGCCGCGCTCCCGAGCATCCCCTCCGCGGGGATCTCCGACCTTCCCGACCATCCAGGGGTCGCCATCACAGGGAAACCCGACCGGAAAGCGAGCACAGGCGGCCCCTCGACGACCTCTGACGCGAGCGACGCCGCGATCTCGGTCCGCGGCCTGCGCGTCGCGAAGCGACGCGAGGAGGTGCTGCGGGTCGACGCGCTCGACATCGCGGCGGGGTCGTTCACGGCGATCGTCGGCGCGAACGGGGCGGGCAAGACGACGCTGATCCAGGCGCTCGCGGGGGTCGCGCC
>JBASAE010000499.1:0-8620 GCA_049654285.1 Microbacterium sp. | reverse complement strand
GAGACCAGCCCGAACAGCTCCTCGGCGGTCGCGCCGCCGTTGCGCAGCACCTTGCGACCGATCAGGTCGTTCGCCTGGATCGCGGTGGTGCCCTCGTAGATCGGCATGATGCGGGCGTCGCGGTAGTGCCGGGCCGCACCGGTCTCCTCGATGAAGCCCATGCCGCCGTGCACCTGGATCCCGTCGCTCGTGATCGGCAGCGCCTCCTCGGTGGCCCAGCCCTTCAGGATCGGCACGAAGAACTCCGCCAGCGTACGGGTCCCGTCCGCCTCCGCGCGGTCGAACAGATCGCCCACGTAGACGCCGAGGGCGCGCATCGCGAAGATGCGACTCGACATCGAGCGAAGCAGGCGCTGCACGTCCGGGTGACCGGCGATCGGCGTCCCCGCCGGACGGTCGAGCACGGCGCCCTGGAGGCGCGAGGCGGCGTAGGAGGATGCCTGCTGGTAGGCACGGTCGGAGATGCCGGTGGCCTGGAAGCCCATGCCCAGGCGGGCGGAGTTCATCATCACGAACATGCCGGCCAGCCCGCCGTGCAGCTCGCCCACCAGATACCCCGTCGCGTCCTCATAGGACAGCACGCAGGTCGGGCTGCCGTGGATGCCGAGCTTGTGCTCGAGGGCGACGGTCTCGACGGCGTTGCGCGCGCCGATCGCGCCATCCCCTTCCGGCAGGTGCTTCGGAACCACGAACAACGACAGTCCGGCGGCACCCGTCGGCGCGTCCGGTGTGCGGGCGAGCACCAGGTGCACGATGTTCGGCGCGATGTCGTGATCGCCCCAGGTGATGAAGATCTTCTGCCCGCGCACGGCCCAGGTACCGTCCCCGCGTGGCGTCGCCATCGTGCGGATCGCGCCGAGGTCGGTGCCGGCGTCGGGCTCGGTGAGGTTCATCGTGCCGGTCCACTCCCCCGAGACCAGCCGGGTGAGGTAGGTCTCCCGCAGGTCCTCGGAGGCCGCGGCGTCCAGAGCGTGGATCTGGCCGGCGGTGAGCAGCCAGCACAGCGCGAACGCGGCGTTCGCCGCGTTCCAGAGCTCACCCAGACCGGCCTGGATCGAGCCGGGAAGACCGTCGCCGCCGGCCGTCGCAGGCGCCTCGGCCGACACCCAGCCGGCATCGGCGAAGGCCCGGTACGCCTCGGCGAAGCCGGCGGGCAGACGCACCTGCCCGTTCTCGAGGCGCGCCCCCTCGGTATCACCCCGCACGGCCAGCGGAGCGAGCACGGATGCCGCGAACTCCCCCGCGCCCGCGATGATCTCGCCGGCCTCTTCGGCGGTCAGCTCACCACCGGTGCTCCGCGCCACGAGATCGACGCCGAACGCCTCCCCGTACAGGAACGCGTAGTCGTCCACCGGGGGGCGGTATTCGTCTGCGGCAGCCATGACCAACTCCTCGACAATGATTGTTGAGACTGAGACTCACAGAACATGATACTGGGTTCTCAGCCTGGCCGGCAGGACTCCGCAGCGCCACGTCCGCATGATCCGGCAGTATGTCCTCAGGACCGGCCGCACGCAGTCGGTGGACAACAGGAGCCCTCCCCCATGGCCACGAACGAACTGGACGAGCTCCGCCGCCGCATCGCCGAGCTGGAGACCGAGAACCACGGGCTTCGCGCCGCGCCGACGAGGGCCAGGCGCAATCCAACCCGGAGCATCCTCTCCGCCATTGCGATCGTGCTCGCGATCGTCCTCGCGCCGGTCGCCGTGCTCGGCACCTGGGCGCGTGCCGAGCTGGTCGACACCGACCGGTTCGTCGCCACGTTCGCACCGCTCGCCGAGGACCCTCAGGTACAGGCCTATCTCTCCGATCAGGTGACCGGCGCGATCGAGGAGAACGTCGACGTCGACTCCCTGGTGGCCGATCTCGCCGCCGGTCTCACCGGCCTCCACCTGCCGCCGCGCGCCGAGAACGCCATCACCCTGCTCCAGGTCCCTGCCGCGCAGGGCATCCGCTCACTGATCGGCACCGCCGTGGAGCGGATCATCGTCTCGCCGGCCTTCGCCGGCGTCTGGGAGACCGCGCTGCGTGAGACCCACTCGCGCGCGATCCGGATCGTACAGGGTCAGCCCGGCACCGCGCTGACCCTCGACGGCGACACGCTCCAGGTCGACGTCGGCACGATCGTCGCGCAGGTCAAGCAGCATCTGATCGATGACGGCTTCGGCTTCGCGTCCTCGATCCCGGAGATCCACAGGACCATCCCGCTGGCCTCCTCCGACTCGTTCGTGCTGGTACGCACGATCTACCAGGTGTCGGTCGTCGCCGGCTACTGGCTGCCCTGGGTCGTGCTCGGCCTGGCCGCGGCCGGCATCGCACTGTCCCGGCACCGCATCCGCACGCTCGCGCTGACGATGCTCGGCCTGGTCGCCTCGTTCCTCAGCCTCGCCGCCGGCTTCGGCATCGGCCGGCTGTTCTTCGTCGGAGCGGTCAGCCCGTCGACCATGCCTTCGGGCACCGCCGAGGTGCTCTTCGCGCAGATCACCGACACGATGCGGTCGGTGCTGGTCGCCCTGGTGCTGCTCTGCGCGATGATCGGGATCGGGGCCTGGTTCGCCGGCACATCGCGGCCGGCCACCGCCGTGCGCACCGCCTCGGATGCCGCGTTCGCGAGGGCCCGCGAGAGCGCCGATCGTCACGGGCTCGGCACGCAGCGCTTCGGCACGGTGCTGGACCGCTGGCGCCCGGCGGTCATCGTGATCACGATCGCCCTCGCGCTGTTCCTGCTGCTGCTCTCCCGGCCGATCACCGTCGGTGCGGTGGTCTGGACGCTCGTCGGCATCGGCGCGGTGCTGCTTCTCGTCGAGCTGCTGCGCCGGCCGGGTGCGTCGGGCGCCCCGTCGGCGCCGGGCTCAGACCGCGCCCACGTCGAAGAGCAGGCCTAGCGCGTAGGTGATCGCCGCTGCACCGAAGCCGATCAGCAGCTGACGCAACGCCCGCCGCAGCGGCGGGCCGCCGGACAGGATGCCGACCATCGCCCCGGTGGAGAGCAGGGCGATACCCACCAGGATCAGCGCGACGACCACCGCGACCGTGCCCTGAAGCCCGAAGATCCACGGCAGCACGGGCACGATCGCCCCGGAGGCGAAGAGCAGGAAGCTGCTGATGGCCGCCGCCCAGTCGCTGCCGACGACCTCATGGTCGCCGCCCGGTGACGCCGTGCCGATCGGTCCGGTCGCGCTGCGACGGACCCCTTCCCGCGCCGCCTGCACGATGCGACGCGCCCGCGAGAGCGCCTCGTCCTGATCCATGCCGCGGGCCCGGTACACCAGCGCCAGCTCGTTCTCGTCGAGGTCGAGGTCGCCGGCGGCGGCATCGGCCGCATCGCTGGCCTCGGTCGCCGCCAGCAGCTCCCGCTGCGATCGCACCGAGACGAACTCTCCCGCCCCCATGGACAGGGCGCCGGCGAGCAGCCCCGCGACGCCGCTGAACAGCACGAAACCGCTGCCGGCGCCGGTCGCCCCGATGCCGAGCACGAGCGCGAGGTTGGACACCAGGCCGTCGTTCGCCCCGAACACCGCCGCCCGGAACGAACCGGACAGCCGCCGCCGCCCGCGCGCCGCGAGGCCGCGCACCACCTCGTGATGCACCTTCTCGTCGGCGCGCATCGCGGGCGTGGCGTACTGCTCCGCGTCATAGGGCGAGCGCGCCTCGGCGGTCTGCGCCAGAGCGAGCACGAAGATCGAGCCGAACCGACCCGCCATCCACCCCAGCATCCGGGACCGGATGCCCGCCTTCGGCAGTCGCTTCGGCTCCTCGCCGAGGAGTTCGAGCCAGTGCTGCTCGTGCCGGCGCTCCGCTTCGGCGAGCGAGAGCAGGATCTGACGCTCCTCGCCCTGGCGTCGTGCGGCGAGCCGTTGGTACACCGCTCCCTCCGCGCGCTCCTCGACCAGGTAGCGTGCCCAGCGTCGGCGATCGGCGTCGGTGGGCACGGGGGCGGGCGCGGTCATACTGCCTCCGGTCGAGGGGCGGAAAGGGGACACCCCACGCTATCGACGCGGATGCCGCGGAACCGGCCGGATGCGCGGATTCAGAGCATTTCGGGGAGCCGAAGGCGGGCTTCAGGATCGTACGCGCCGTCGCAGCAGCTCGATGCGGGACTGCAACTGCGCGACCGTCGCCTGCGCCACCGCCGGCCCACCGCACAGCCGCCGCAGCTCGGCGTGCACCGAGCCGTGCGGCTCGCCGCTCTGCCGGGCGTACACGCCGACCAGGCTGTTCAGCAGCTGTCGCTGCTCACGCAGCGTGCGGTGCAGCGGCGCGGGCAGCGTGCCCTGGGGAGCCCCCGCCACCTCTCGCGCCTCGCGAAGTCGCGACTGGCGCGCCTGGCGCTGCATGAGCAGCTCGTGCACGTGCTCGGGCTCGAGCAGACCCGGCAACCCGATGAACTCCTCCTCCTCGGGAGTGCCCGGCTCGGCCAGCTGACCGAACTCCTTGCCCTCGAACACCACTCGATCGAAGTGCGCCAGAGAGGAGATCGCCTGATAGCTGAACTCCTGGGTGAGTGCGTCGGAGGCGTCCTCCTCGCGGTTCGCGCTCTCCAACAGGGAGTCATCCAGCCCGTCGTCATCGCGATCCCGGCGGTCCAGCGCATGGTCGCGCTGACGCTCCATCTCGTTCGCGAGCGTCATCAGCACCGGCACGTGGGGCAGGAACACGCTGGCCGCCTCGCCGCGTCGCCGGGCCCGCACGAAGCGGCCGATGGCCTGGGCGAAGAACAGCGGCGTCGATGAGGACGTGGCGTACACGCCGACCGCGAGCCGGGGCACGTCGACGCCCTCCGAGACCATCCGGACCGCCACCATCCATCGATCGGACGAGGCGCTGAACCTCTCGATCCGTTCCGACGCCGAGGCGTCGTCCGAGAGCACCACGGTGGGCCGCTGCCCGGTGAGGGAGTGCAGGATGCGGGCGTACGCCCTGGCGACCGTCTGGTCCGTGGCGAGCACCAGCCCGCCGGCGTCCGGGACGTGGTGGCGGATCTCGGTGAGCCGCCGATCGGCCGCCGACAGCACCGCGGGCATCCACTCGCCGTCCGGGTCGAGGGCGGTGCGCCAGGCCTGCGACGTGACGTCCTTGGTGTTGTCCTGCCCCAGGTAGGCCTCCAGCTCGTCGCCCGCGCTGGTGCGCCAGGTCATCTTGCCGGAGTACATGTGGAACAGCACGGGGCGCACGACGCCGTCTGCGAGCGCCCGGCCGTAGCCGTAGCGGTAGTCGGTGCTCGAGACCCGGCCCCCGGACTCGTCCGGCACGTACGAGACGAACGGGATCGGGGCGGTGTCGCTGCGGAACGGGGTGCCGGAGAGGAGTAGGCGGCGTCTCGCCGGCCCGTACGCGTCACGGATCGCATCGCCCCAGCTCAGCGCATCGCCGCCGTGATGCACCTCGTCCAGGATCACCAGCGTCTTCGCCCCCTCGGTGAGGTTGCGGTGCACGGACGACCGCGCCGCCACCTGCGCATAGGTGACCACCACGCCGTGGTACTGGCGCGACGGCGCCCAGTGACTGTTGCGGAAGCGTGGATCGAGGCGGATGTGCACGCGCGCCGCCGCGTCGGCCCACTGTGTCTTGAGGTGCTCGGTGGGGGCCACGACGATGACCCGGTCCACCTCCCCCATCCGCAGCAGCTCCACCGCGAGGGTCAACGCGAAGGTGGTCTTTCCCGCGCCGGGGGTCGCCGCGACGAGGAAGTCACGCTGATCGGCCCGGAAGTAGGCGTCCAGTGCCTCGCGCTGCCAGGCGCGCAGCTTGTCCGCCGTTCCCCAGGGCGCACGCTGGGGGAAGGACGGAGAGAGCACCGCTCCACGATAGCCGAGGCCTCCCCTGCCGAAGGAGCGGGTATGCTCGCAGGCGGTGCGACCGCCACCGCGGCTCGCCCCTCACGGATGCGCGCCGAGCGGAGGAGAGCCGATGGTCGATCAGGAGTCGTCCCGGAGCCCGTACGTCCCCAATGAGGGGCCGCACCCCTGGCACCGCTTCGTCGCGGTCGGCGACTCGTTCACCGAGGGCATCGGCGACCCCGATCCTGCGGCCCCCGGCGGGCACCGCGGCTGGGCCGATCGGGTCGCCGAGGTGCTGGCTGCGCAGAGCGAGGACTTCGCCTATGCGAACCTCGCCGTGCGCGGGAAGCTCATCGCGCAGATCGTCGAGGATCAGATCGAGCCCGCGGTCGCCCTCAACCCCGACCTGATCTCGATCTGCGCGGGCGGCAACGACGTGATCCGCCCCGGAACCGACCCGGACGAGATCGCCGCGCAGCTGGAGGACGCCGTGACCCGGCTGGCCTCCACCGGAGCGGCGGTGCTGCTGTTCACCGGCATCGACACGGGGTTCACCCCGGTGTTCCGTCCGTTCCGCGGCAAGGTCGCGATCTACAACGAGAACGTGCGCGCGATCGCCGAGCGTCACGACTGCATCGTCGCGGACCAGTGGGCGCTCAAGGTCGTGCAGGACACCCGGTTCTTCGACGACGACCGGCTGCATTACAACGCTCTCGGCCACCACGAGGTGGCCAGGATGGTGCTCCGCGCGCTGAACGTCCCGAACGACCTGCAGGCCATGCAGCCCGATCCGCTGCCGGTGCGCACCTGGCGCGAGGCGCGCGCGGAGGACATCGGCTGGGCGCGCGAGCACCTGGTGCCCTGGGTGCTGCGGCGTCTGCGGCACCAGTCCTCCGGCGACGACGTCGAGGCCAAGCGCCCCGAGCCCGCACCGGTGACGTTCCCCGAGGTAGGCTGACCCGCGCGTCGGCCCCCACGCCGGCCACGGAGCGAGCAGGGGCACGCGTCAGTGGGTCAGCGCCCAGAGCGCGACGGCGGCGGCCGAGGCGACGTTCAGCGAGTCGACGCCGCCCCCCATCGGGATGGTGACGAGGCGGTCGGCCGATGACAGCGCGGTGCGCGACAGGCCGTCGCCCTCCGTGCCGAGCACGAGCGCGACCCGCTCGGGTCGGGATGCCGCGTAGACGTCCAACGGCACCGCGTCCTCGCTGAGCGCGAGCGCCGCGATCTCGAACCCGGCATCGTGCAGCAGGACGGATGCCCCGTCCCACTCCCCGATCCTGGTCCAGGGCACCTGGAAGACCGTGCCCATCGAGACCCGCACGCTGCGGCGGTACAGCGGATCTCCGCAACGCGGGGTCACCAGCACGGCGTCCGCCCCGAGGCCCGCCGCGGCACGGAACGCCGCACCGATGTTCGTGGCGTCCGAGACGTCCTCCAGCACCAGCACGAGACGGGCGTCGCGGATCGCGTCGGCGACGGAGCGGAGCGCCGGACGGTGCATCGCCGCGAGGGCACCACGGTGCACCGCGAAACCCGTCACAGCCTCGGCGGTGGCGTCCGGGACGACGTACACCGGCGTGTCGTCGCCGACCAGCCCGTCCAGCTGCGCGACCCACCTCTGCTGCACGAGCAGCGAACGCGGCCGGTGCCCGGCCCGGAGCGCCCGCTCGATGACCTTCGCGGACTCGGCCATGTACAGGCCTCGTCCGGTCTCCGTCGCCCGCCGCAGGGCGGTGTCGGTGAGCGAGCGGTAGTCGTCCAGTCGCGGGTCGTCGGGGTCGTCGACGGATACCAGGTGCATGCCCCCAGCCTGTCATCTGCGCGGAGGTCGTGTCGGCGGGCCCCGATGAGGCCGGACTTCGGGCTCCCCCTCGGCAGAACCTCCTATGCTTGCGGAGTGGACACGGCAATCGACGATCGGCTCGATGCCGCCGCCGCGATCCTGCGCGGCCGGCGGACCGCGGTGCTCACCGGCGCCGGCGTCTCGACCGATTCCGGCATCCCCGCCTACCGCGGCGCGGGGGCACGCACCCGTGCCACTCCGATGACCATCCAGACCTATCTGGGCGATGAGAGCGCGCGGCGGCGGTATTGGGTGGGCGGTCATCTCGGCTGGCGGACGTTCACCTCAGTCGAGCCGAACGCCGGTCATCGGGCTCTCGCGAGCCTGGAACGGGCGGGAGCCGTGACCGGCGTCGTCACGCAGAACGTCGACGGCCTGCATCTGCGGGGTGGCAGCGCCCGCGTCGTCGAGATCCACGGCGCGATGCGCCGGGTCCTCTGCCTGGACTGCCGCCAGATCTTCGCCCGCCACGACATCGCCGGTCGGATCGAGGAGCTCAACCCGTGGATCACCGTGCCCGAGAGCATCGTGATGAACCCCGACGGCGACGTCGCTCCGGAGAGCACCGCCGGGTTCGTGATCCCGCCGTGCACGGTGTGCGGCGGCCTGCTCAAGCCGGACGTGGTGTTCTTCGGCGAGTACGTGCCGAAGGACCGGTTCCGCGCGTCCGAGCAGCTGCTGCACGCCTCGGACGCCCTCCTCGTCGCGGGCACCTCGCTCGCGGTGAACTCCGGCGTGCGGGTCATCGAGCGCGCACGGCGGCGCGGCATCCCGATCGTGCTCATCAACCATGAGCCGACCCGGGCGGACGCCTGGGCCGCCGCGGTGGTGCGCGGGGGAACCAGTGAGGCGCTCTCAGGTCTCCTGGATAGGGTGTCGGGGTGACCCTCCTTACTCTCGTCCGACACGGCCAGACCGACTGGAACCTCGCCCGCCGCATCCAGGGCACGACCGATGTGCCGCTGAACGACACCGGTCGGGCGGACGCCAGGGC
>JBASAE010000498.1:0-18287 GCA_049654285.1 Microbacterium sp. | reverse complement strand
ACTCCAGCCCCGGGACGTCGGACTCCCCGGGCGGGGGCAGGTAGTCGCCGTCCCGCTGCAGGAGATCGGCCCGGTTGACCCCGCTGGCCTGGATCCGGACGCGCAGCTCCCCGGCGCCGACCGGGGTCATCGTCCCCACCTCGGGTCCTGGAATGCCGAGGGCGACAGTGCTCGGCCGTCGCGCACCACGATGCGTCCCGCGCTCAGAACGGTGCGGACCTCCAGCCGCTCGTCGACGCAGACGATGTCGGCGCGACGTCCGACGGCCAGCCCTCCCGCGTCGTCCAGGCGCAGCGCCCGCGCCGGGTTGGCCGTCACCAGGGCGACCGCGTCGGCCAGCGGCAGGACCCCCGCGTCGACGACGTCCCGCACGGCGGTGAGCAGTCCGAGCTGGAACGAGAACCTCTCGACGTCGCCGCCGGGGAGCACCCGGGGGACGGAGGCGTTGCCGTCGGTCGACATCGTGAGCCGTTCCGGCGACACCCCGGCGTCCAGAAGCCGCACGACCGCCTCCGTGGGCGCGATGGCTCCGGCGATGCGATCCGGGTTGATCAGCGGGTTCACGTCGACGAAGACGCCGCGGCCGCCGAGCCCGGCGGCCGTGCGCAGGGTGTCCTCGGAATAGTTGGCGTGCGTGACCTGGACCAGGTCGGCGGGGCCCCCGAGAGGTCCAGCGCGGCCGCGAGCAGTCCCGACGCCGGGATCCGGGTGCCGAGGTGCGCGTGCAGCAGGCACGCCTTGCCTGTGGCGCCCCGCAGCCAGAACAGCTCGGTGAGCAGGCGTGCCAGCTCGTCCGGTGTCGGCACCGTGGCCAGCCGCTCGTCGATCGCGAGCTTGAGACCGATGAGGTCCGGGATCTGGTAGAGATCCTCGAAGAGCGAGTCGGTGATCGTCGGCGCCGGCCATCGGAACCCGCCGGCCATCGCGAACGCACGCACGCCGAGCGCCGAGAAGGAGCGCGTCTTGGCCAGCAGCGCCGCGGGAGGGCGACTGACGGTGTCCACCCCGGGCATCCCGACGCAGGTGGTGATGCCGGCCTCCAGCACGGCGTCGGCCGGGAGCTCGGGGATGCGGGAGTGCAGCCCCTGCCCGCCCCCGCCGCCGAGCACGTGCAGGTGCCCGTCGATCAGGCCGGGCAGAACGGTCAGGCCGCTGACGTCCTCCTCGTGGAGGTCGGGCAGCACCGATCCCGCCGCACGGTCTCCCGGAGGCCGGTGCGCGGCGATCGTCCCGCCCACCGAGAGCACCTCGTGAGCGCCGCGGACGTCGGGCGCCATGAGGGTGCCCCCGGCGAGCAGGACGGAGGTCATCGGGTCACCGCGCCTTGCCGTCGACCATCGGCTCGTCGATCGCGAGCTCGGGGACCTTCCACTTGTCGATGATGCTCTGGTAGGTGCCGTTCGCCATGAGCTCCTCCATCCCGGCGTAGACGGCGTCCACGAGCTGGGCGTTCGCCTTGCCGACCGCGATGCCCACCGGGATGGTCGCGAGCTTGTCGCCGATCAGGCGGTAGGTGTCGGGCTCGATCTCGGTCATCAGGTAGCCCACGGTCTCCGCTCCGCGGATGGTGGCGTCGGCCCGGCCCTGCTTGAGCGCGGTGAGCGCGGCCGCGTTGTCCGTGGCCGTCTCGATCTTGATCGGGTTGCCGGAGCACTCCCGTTCGCTGGCGGCCGTGACCTGGTCCTGGTCGCCGGTGTTCGCCACGCCGATCAGCACGGTCTTACCGCAGAGGTCGGCGACGTCCTTGAGGTCGGTGCGATCAGCGGTGGTGAACAGCTGCGGCCCGGTCACCGAGTAGTCCACGAAGGTGGCGGTGCCGTGCCGGCTCTCCAGGTCCTGCATGGCGGAGAAGACGATGTCGAGGCGGCCGGTGCCGAGCGACGGGAGGTACTGCTCGTACTGCTGCCGCTGGAACACGGGCTTGAGGTCCAGGACCTCGGCGAGTGCCGTGGCGAGGTCGACGTCGACCCCGACGCGGTCGTCGTCGTTGCCGCTGTCGTTGGGGAGGAAGGACATCGGCGGGAAGACCGGGCTGTTGCCGATCAGCAGCTCACCGCTGGCCCGGATCTTGTCGGGGACGAGGCTGGCCGCCGTCTGGTCGCCGGTGGCGGCGCTCTCGGACGGGGAGGACGGCTCCGGGGTGGCGGTGGTCGGGCTGCAACCGGCGAGCAGACCGATCACCGCGACAGCGGCGACGGTGCCGACGAGGGACTTGCGGATCATCAGATTGCCTCACTGATTCTGTGGGGGATTTCACGGATGGTGCAGCGCCCAGGCGGGCGTGTGCTCCAGCCTTTCACCGGCAGTGGCTGCGGGTAACTCGACAGGATGTCGACATTACCCGACCCGACCAGTACGATCTGTCCAACTATTGAAGGAGAACCCATGCCGGTGACGATCCGCGATCTCTGCGCCCTGCCCGGGCTGGGCCTCCGGCTGGAGACCGCCGACCGCCCGGACGGCCCCGAGGTGCGCTGGGTGCACGTGTCCGAGATCGAGGACCCGAGCCCCTGGCTGAAGGGCGGCGAGCTGCTGCTGACCACCGGTCTGCAGCTGCTCACCCCGCAGTCCCAGCGCGACTTCGTCCATCATCTCGCCGACACCGGCTCGGCGGGGATCGGCTTCGGCGTGGGCGTCACCCACGAGACGGTGCCCCCGGAGCTGATCCGGGTCGCCGATGAGCGGGGCCTCGCCGTGATCAGGATCCCCCTGGAGACGCCGTACCTGGCGATCTCCGAGGCCGTGTCGGAGATGCTGGCCGCGGATCGGTACGACGCGATCTCACGGGCCTTCAACGCCCAGCAACGACTCACCCGCGCAGCGCTGCGCTCCACCGAGGAGCTCGTGGCGGAGCTCAGTCGTCAGCTCCGCGGATGGGCGATCCTCGCCGACGCCCTCGGCGAGGTCATCACCGCGCACCCGCCGCAGTCCGTCGATCGGATGCCGGCGCTGCTGCCCGATCTGCTCCGCGCCCGCTCGGGCGGCGGCCACGCGACGATCCTCACGGACGAGGCCTCCAGCGTGATCCAGCCGCTGTCCGTGGAGGGGCTGGCGCGCGGGTATCTGCTCGCCGGCATCGACGGCAGGATCGGCACCTATGAGAGGTCCGTGCTCACGTCGGCCATCGGCCTGCTCGCCCTCGAGGCGGAACGCACCCACGCCGTGACCCTCCGGCTGCACCGGCTGCGCTCGGCGACCCTGTCCCAGGCCATCCACGAGCGCGAGCCGTCCCGCGAGTTCGTGCGGCAGCTGATCGCCTGGGGCATCGATCCCGACGCGGTGCACGCCGGGGTCTTCCTGACGCCGGCGGACCGCGCCGAGGAGCTGCTGGAGAAGGTGCTGTCGTTCCTGACGTACTCCGACCTCATCGGAGCGGTCGCCGTCATCGACGAGGGCAAGGAACGCAACGTCGTGGCCATCGTCGGCGACACGTCCGCGACGGACAAGCTCGCAGAGCTGGCGGATGCCGAGGGGGTCACCCTCGGCATCGGAGCCGTGTCCTCCGCGCGGGAGATCCGCCGCGCCTACCTCGGTGCCCGACACGCCGCGACGATCGGGCGGACCGGAGGCGAGCGCATCGTCCGCTTCGCCGACCTCGCTGCCATGAAGCTGCTGCTCGGCTCGAGCGACTCCGGAGCGCTGTACGACTATCTGGACGTCGTGCTCGGCCCCCTGATGCGCGGCCGCGCCACGCCGAAGAACGCCGTGCTGAAGGAGACGCTGTCGGTGTTCCTCGACTGCAACGGGCGCTGGAGCGAGGCGGCGGCCCGACTCGACGTGCATCGGCACACGCTGCGCACACGGATGGAGCGGATCTCCGAGCTCACCGGGCGGGACCCGGAGTCCTCCTACGACCGGATGGAGCTCTCCCTGGCACTGCTCATCGAGGACACATTCGACCCGAGCCGATGATCTCCGACAGAATGTCCAGGTTCCCACTCGGATCATCGACATAATGCCGAAAGACCCTGGCGTGCCATCGGGTCAGACTGGATCCGATCACCCCGATTCAGAGAGGAGGGCGCGTCGATGACGATCGCTCCACCCCCTCATGTCCGTGCGACCGAGCACGAGACATTCGCCGCGATGACCGAGTGGCACGTCGTGCGCCGCAAGCACCTCGGCCGCTGGCTGTCCGCCTTCCTCGTCATCGTGGTCGTCGGATTCATCGTCTACTCCTTCGCGAAGGGCGAGATCGACTGGTCGATCGTCGCGCAGTACTTCACCGCGGAGACCATCCTGAAGGGGCTGTGGGCGACGATCCTCATCACCGTCTGCTCCATGGCACTGGGCGTCACGCTCGGCACGGTCATCGCCATCATGCGGATGTCCGGCAACATCGTCGCGCAGGTCGTGGCCAGCGGGTGGGTCTGGCTCTTCCGCGGCGTCCCGGTCCTGCTCCAGCTGCTGATCTGGTTCAACCTCGCCCTGGTCTTCCCCACGTTCGGCATCCCCGGCCTGTGGGAGGTGCCCATGATCGAGGTGATGACGCCCTTCATGGCGGCGCTGCTCGGCCTCGGCCTGCACCAGAGCGCCTACACCGCCGAGATCGTCCGCGGCGGGATCCTCTCGGTCGACCGCGGCCAGGTCGAGGCCGGCCAGTCGCTCACCCTGAGCAACGCCACGATCCTGCGGCGCATCGTGCTCCCCCAGGCGATGCGCGTGATCATCCCGCCGCTGGGCAACGACTTCATCTCCACGCTCAAGACCTCGTCCCTCGCCGGGATCGTCACCTTCGGCGAGCTCGTCCTGAGCGCGCAGATCATCTACTACCGCAACAACCGGGTCATCGAGCTGCTCATGGTGGTCGCGATCTGGTACCTCATCGTCGTCTCCGTCCTCAGCGTCGGACAGCACTTCCTCGAGCGCCGGTTCGGCCGCGGGTTCGGGCAGCGCCTCTCCCATGGCACGACGGGTCGGCGGGAGCCCGGCGCGACCGTCGCCCGTCCCGACCGGAACCCCGACGGAACCGAGCCGCCCCCACCCGCCCCCGCGCACGAGGAGACCCGCCGATGAACGCCACCGACGACCGGCCCCTCGTCTCGGCCTGGCAGATCTCCAAGCGCTTCGGCGACAACGAGGTGCTCAAGAGCGTCACCTTCGAGGTCTCCCCGGGCGAGGTCGTCTGCCTGATGGGCCCCTCCGGATCCGGGAAGAGCACGCTCCTGCGCTGCGTCAACCAGCTCGAGAAGATCGACGGCGGCTTCATGCGCGTGGGCGACCAGATCATCGGATGGGAGCCCCGGAACGGCCGCCTGCACCAGCCTTCGCCCTCGCAGATCGCCCGGCAGCGCCGCGGGATCGGCATGGTCTTCCAGCGCTTCAACCTCTTCCCGCACATGACCGCGCTCGAGAACGTCATCGAGGCGCCGCTACGCACCCGCACCCGGTCGAAGGCGCAGGCGCTCGAGGAGGGACGTCGGCTGCTCGACCGCGTCGGCCTCGCCGGCAAGGAGGAGCACTACCCCGCACACCTCTCCGGCGGCCAGCAGCAGCGCGTCGCGATCGCCAGGGCGCTCGCGATGTCGCCGACCCTGATGCTCTTCGACGAGCCGACCTCGGCGCTCGACCCCGAGCTGGTCGGCGAGGTGCTGGCCGTGATGAAGCAGCTCGCCGCCGACGGGATGACGATGATCGTCGTCACGCACGAGGCCGGCTTCGCCCGCGACGTCGCCGATCGGGTGCTGTTCATGGACGGGGGCCACATCCTCGAGCAGGGCCCGCCGGATCAGATCCTCGTGTCGCCCCAGCACCCGCGGACACAGGACTTCCTCGCCCGGGTCACCGGCGAGCAGGCACGACAAGGAGCAGCATCATGAGCGCGAGCAACAGCACCGAACCCCGTCGGTTCGACCTCTGGGGCGTCCCCTACGACGGCGGCTCCACCCTCGGCTTCCCCGGCTCGCGCTATGCACCCGCCCGGATCCGCGAGGCGATGGGCTGGATCACCCAGCGTGTGCAGGGCGGCGAGATCTACTCGCTCGAGTCCGACGAGATCCTCGCCATCGGCGACGACCTCCTGCGCGACCGCGGGGACGCCGCCGTCATCCCGCACGACCTGGAGACCACCATCGACGCGTGCAGCGCGGTCGTCGCGGAGTCCCTGCGGGAGGGTCGCGTGCCCATCGTCCTCGGCGGCGACGACTCGCTGTTCTTCCCCTCGGTGCGGGGCCTGCACGACAGCGTCGAGGGCACGGTGGGCGTCATCCACTTCGACGCCCACCTCGACCTCCTCGATCACAACCCGCACCAGGGCAAGCACAGCCAGTCCTCCGGTATGCGGCGCAGCCTCGAACTGGCGCGCGTCTCCACCGAGAACTGCCTGCAGGTCGCGACCCGGCACTTCAACTTCCCGAGCTCCGGCGACTTCAAGCACACCACGAAGCTCGCCCACCTGACCGTCGGCGAGTTCCAGCGCATGGGCACCGCGGCGGCCGCGGAGCTGATCCTGGAGCGCGTCGGCGCGGCCGACCACGTCTTCCTCTCGTTCGACATCGACGCGATCGATCCCTCGCACGCACCCGGTGCCGGCGCCCACGAGCCCGGCGGACTCACCTCCGCGCAGGCGCTCGAGGTGGTCCGGCTCCTCGCCCCGCACTGCGCCGGGCTCGCGATCACCGAGGTCAACCCGATGACCGACCTCAACAACACCACGGCGACGCTCGCCGCCTACCTGGCGTTCCACTTCGCCGTCTTCGGCTCGCACGCCCCCCGCCGACCTGGCCAGGCGGCCCAGCTGCTCGCGGAGGTCGCCCGATGAACGCCTATGCGGGCTTCCGCGGTGCAGGCATCCGACTCGCCGAGGAGCAGGTCGAGCACCTCCAGGCCCACCGCACGGAGCTTCTCGGCGACTCGCTGCCGGCGATCCACGCCTTCGACAAGGCGCACGTCACGATGCTCACCGAGACCGGCCTGCTCGAACGCGAGCACGGGGTCGCCATCCTCAGGGCCTTCCGCGAGATGGAGGCCGGCGAGGGGGTCGCCGCGGCGCGCATCCGCGTCGGCGGCGGCATGCACTCCGGGGAGCACTACCTCATCGACCGGATCGGCCCGGACGTCGGCGGACGGGTGCACCTCGGCCGCAGCTCGGGGGATCTCATCGAGGTCGCCCGGCGGATGACGATCCGGCACCACCTGCTCGAGCTGATCGGCGCACTCGACGCACTGCGCCGCACCCTGCTCGTCGAGGCCGATCGCCACGCGTCCACCGTGATGCCCGGCTACACCCACGGCCAGCAGGCGCAGCCCACCACCTACGGGCACTGGCTGGCGATGATGGAGCGCGCCTTCGCGCGCGACGTGGAGCGGATGCGGTCGCTCTGGCAGCGCCTGAACCTCTCGCCGGCGGGAGCCGCGATCATGACGGGCAGCGACTTCCCCCTCGATCGGCAACGGACCACCGAGCTGCTCGGCTTCGACGCGCCGCTGCAGAACACCATGGACGCCATCCTCAGCCACGACCTGGAGATGGAGGTCGCGTCGGTGTACGCGATCTGCGGCGCGACGCTCGCGCGGATCGCCGACGATCTGTACCTGTGGTCGACGATGGAGTTCCGCTTCGTGGAGATCCCCGACCGCTACTGCGGCACCAGCTCGATCATGCCTCAGAAGAAGAACCCGGATGCGCTGGAGGACGTCAAGTCCGTGGCCAGCCGGGCCCTCGCCGGCGTCGTGTCCGTTGTCACGGCCGAGCGCGGCCCCACCGGCTTCCCCATCATGGAGCGACGACAGACCCAGGACCTGCTCTGGGACCTCGGCCGGTCGCTGCGGGTCAAGGCCGTCGACCTGGAGGACATCGTCCGCAACGTCGTCGTCGCGGCGGACCGGATGCACCGTTCGGTCAGCAGCAACTGGGCGCAGGTGACGGATCTCGCCTCGGCGGTCGTCCGCACGGACGGCATCGACTGGAGGCACGCGCACCAGGTCGTCGGCATGTTCGTCCGGCTCAGCGAGGAGCGCGGCCTCACGCCCGAGACCACCTCGCCCGCCGTGCTGGACGAAGCCGCCCAGGCCGTGATCGGCCGCGATGCCGGACTCGACGACGCCGCCTTCGCCGCGGCGATGGACGTCACCGGCTTCGTCGAGCGACGCACGCTGTACGGCGGCCCCAACCCGCAGACCCTGCGTGCCAATCTCGCCGAGGCCGCCGCGCAGGCCGACGACGACGAGGCCTGGCTGCAGGACCGCCGCGACCGGATCGCGGCGTCCGAACGGCTCCTCGAGAGCGCCATCGACCGCCTCATCGCCTGACCGGCGCCACGACAGGAGCATCATCCATGGTTGACCTCACCGATGTGGGCGGCATCCGACGCTGGCTCGCCGACCGAGGCGTCGCGCAGGCCATCACCGGCCTCGTCGACTACCTCGACGCCGATTTCCGGCGGTGGCCGTCGTTCGAGAAGATCGCCCGGATCGCCTCGCACTCGCGCGAAGGCGTGATCGAGCTCATGCCGGCCAGCGACGGGCACCAGTACGCCTTCAAGTACGTCAACGGACATCCGGGGAACCCCCGGAACGGCTACCAGACCGTCACCGCGTTCGGCGTGCTCTCGGACGTCGCCACCGGCTATCCGGTGTTCGTCTCCGAGATGACCGTGCTCACGGCGCTGCGCACCGCGGCCACCTCCGCCCTCGCGGCCCGGGCCTTGGCGCGGCCGGACTCGACGACCATGGGGATGATCGGCGCGGGCAGCCAGGCCGAGTTCCAGGCGACGGCTTTCCACCGCATCCTCGGCATCGACCGCATCCGGGTCTGGGACACCGACCCCGGTGCACTGCGGAAGTTCGTCACGAACCTCTCCGACAGCGGCATCGAGATCACCGTGGCCTCGGATGCCGCCGATGCGGTCGCCGGCATGGACATCGTCACGACCTGCACCGCGGACAAGACCAACGCCACGATCCTGGAGCGGGGGATGATCGAGCCCGGCATGCACCTGAACGCGATCGGCGGCGACTGCCCGGGCAAGACCGAGCTCGACGCCGGGATCCTCACCGACGCCGCCGCGCGGGTGTTCGTGGAGTTCGCCCCTCAGACCCGCATCGAGGGCGAGATCCAGCAGCTGCCCGGCGACTTCCCGGTGACCGAGCTCTGGGAGGTGCTGCTCGGGCACGCGCCCGGCCGGACCGGTGACCGCGACGTCACGGTCTTCGACTCCGTGGGCTTCGCCGTCGAGGACTACTCCGCGCTGCGGTACCTGCACGACCAGGTGCGTGGCTCGGTGTACTCGCAGTTCCTGGATCTCGTCGCCTCTCCGGACGATCCGAAGGACCTGTGGTCGCTCGTCGGCGCCGGCTCCCCCGCCCCCGTGGGCGTCTGAGTGTCCGTGCAGTCGCCCGCGGCGGTCGTCGTCATCCGGCCGCACGCGTTCCAGGTGAACCCCGAGACCGCCGCGGACAACGCCTTCCAGCGCACGCCGGGGGCCGATGACGCCGGCACCGCGGCGAGGGCGCTCGAAGAGGTGACGCGCGTCGTCGAGACGCTGCGCGGGCGCGGCGTCACCGTCCACGTCTTCGAGGACGAGTCGACGGACACCCCCGACAGCGTGTTCCCGAACAACTGGTTCTCCACGCACGCGGGCGGCCACATCGCGATCTATCCGATGTACGCGCCCAACCGCCGCCGCGAGCGGCGCTCGGACGTGGTGGAGTTCCTGAAACGGCGATACCGCGTGCAGACCGTGCTGGACTACTCGGGCCTGGAGCCCGACGGCGTCTTCCTGGAGGGCACCGGCGCGATGGTGCTGGACCACATGATGCGGGTGGCGTACGTCGCCCGCTCGCGCCGCGCCGACCCGATCGCGCTGGAGCGCTTCTGCACCGACTTCCAGTTCGAGCCCCTGGTGTTCAACACCACGGGACCCGCCGCGGAGCCGATCTACCACACGAACGTGATGATGAGCATCGCCAGTTCGTTCGCGCTCGTCGGGCTCGACCTCATCGTCGACCCACTGCGGCGCGCAGAGGTCGGGAGCCGGCTGCGGGCATCGGGCCGCGAGGTCATCGCCCTCACGCCCGCGCAGATCGCCGAGTTCGCCGGAAACGCCCTGGAGCTGGACACGCCGGGCGGCCCCATCCTCGCGATCTCACAGCGGGCGGCGGATTCGCTTGACGCCACACAGGTCGCCGCGATCGAAGGGCACAGTCGCATCGTGCCGCTCGACATCCCCACCATCGAGGACGCCGGAGGCTCGGTGCGCTGCATGCTCGCCGGCATCCACCTGGAGAGACGCCCCGAGTAGCGGCGTCCGGCGCCTACGGCCTCGCGAGCCGCGCGTCCAGGCCGTTGCGCACCGCCGGCCACTCGTGCGGCAGGATCGAGTACACGACGGTGTCGCGCAGCGATCCGTCGGGCATGATGCGGTGGTTGCGCAGGATGCCGTCGAGCTTGGCGCCGAGGCGCTCGATCGCCGCGCGGGACTGGCGGTTGTGGAAGTGCGTGAGCAGCGACACCGCGATCGCGTCGCACGACTCGAAGGCGTGCGCGAGCATCAGGCGCTTCATCGCCGGGTTCACCTCGGTGCGCTGCGCCGCCGCGCCCACCCAGGTGTGGCCGATCTCGACGCGGCGGTTGGGCTGATCGATGTTGCAGAACGTCGTCATGCCGACCAGCTCTCCGGTCGCGAGCCGGCGCACCGCGAACGGGTTCATCGTTCCGCCGTCGCGCATCGCCGTCCGGCGGTCGATCTCGGCCGGCAGCGTCTCGGGCGTGGGCACGAACGTGTACCACCGGCCGTGGATGCTCGCGGCCGCGGCCGCGAGTCCCTCCGCGTGCTCGGCGGTCAGCGGCTCCAGCCGCACATGCTCGTCTTCCAGGGTGACCCGATCGATGAAACGCACCCGGCAAGGATATCCTCGCCGGGCTCTTCGATCCCTCAGTCGAAGGAGCCGTAGACCGCGAGGGTGTTGGCGGCGAGCTGGGCGCACAGCTCATCGAGGTCGACGCCGAGCTCGGCGGCCATGAACCGTACGGTGATCGGCACGAGATACGGGGCGTTCGGGCGGCCGCGCAGCGGGACGGGGGTCAGGAACGGGGCGTCCGTCTCGACGAGGATGCGCTCGCGCGGCGTGACCCTCAGCGCGTCGCGCAGGTTCTGCGCGTTCTTGAACGTGACGTTGCCGGCGAACGACAGGTGGTACCCGGCGTCCGCCGCGACCCGGGCCATCGCCTGATCCCCGGAGAAGCAGTGGAACACCGTCTTCTCCGGGGCGCCGACGCGCGCGAGAACGGCGAGGACGTCGTCATGCGCGTCGCGGTCGTGGATCTGCATCGCGATGCCGTGCTTCTTCGCGAGCGCGATGTGCGCCTCGAACGACTCGTGCTGGGCGGGGCGGCCCGCCTCGCCGGTGCGGAAGTAGTCCAGGCCCGTCTCCCCGATCGCACGGGTGCGCGGGTGGGCGGCGAGCTCGTCGATCACCGCGAGCGCCTCGTCGAGCCGCCCTTCGGCGGCATAGGTCGGCGCGTCGTTGGGGTGGATCGCGACGGCGGCCAGCACTCGGGCGTCCTGCTCGGCGGCCGCGACCGCCCAGCGCGAGGACTCGATGTCTCCGGATGCCTGCACGACCCCGGCAATGCCGACGGCGGATGCCCGGTCGAGCTGTTCGATCAGGGACAGGGGGTCATCGCCGTCGGTGATCTCCAGGTGGCAGTGGTTGTCGTACACCGGGACGACGAGTGGTTCCGGGGCCGGCGGATAGCTCACATCCTTACGGCCGTCGGTGTCACGGCGCTGCACGTAGGTCTCGGGCATCTCGTCTCCTCGCTTCACTCGTCGCTCAATGACCCGGGGAAGGCCGCTGCGTTGTTCGCCCGGCGACCGGCAGGGTTCGGTCCCGGCCGGCCGCGAGCGAACGAGACGGAACGCGCTGAACGTCAGACGGTCTGCTCCACGCGGGGGAACAGCGGGGCGAGCGCGCTCACCGCTGTGCCCGGCTGCAAGACCCCCCAGGCTCCGGCCTCGCGGATCGGCTGTGCTGTGAGGGCGCCCAGCGCCTCGGCGCCGAGCGCGTCCCAGAGCTTCTGCGTGGCCTGCGGCATCACCGGCGACAGCAGCACCGCGAGCGCGCGCAGCCCCTCCGCGCACGTGTAGAGCACGGTGCCGAGACGGCCGCGCTGCTCCTCATCCCCGCCGTCCGCCTGCTTGGCCAGCGCCCACGGCTCGTTCGTGGTGATGTACCCGTTCAGCTCGTCGACGATCGTCCAGATCGCATGGATCGCCTCGTCGAGCCGGAAATGCGAGACCGCAGCATCCGCCTTCGTCGCGGCGTCGGCGACGACCTTCTGCACCGCGAGGTCCTTCTCGGAGTACTCGGCAGGCGACGGGACGACGCCGCCGAAGTACTTCTCGATCATCGCGACCGTGCGGGACGCCAGGTTGCCGAAGCCGTTCGCCAGCTCGGCCTGGTAGCGGGCCGACAGGTCCTCCCAGGAGAACGAGCCGTCCTGGCCGAACGCGATCGCGGAGAGGAAGTAGAACCGGTAGGCGTCCGAGCCGAACACGTCGGTGATCTCGCTCGGCGCGATACCGGTGAGCTTCGACTTCGACATCTTCTCGCCGCCGACCAGCAGCCAGCCGTGGGCGAACACGCCCTTCGGCACGGCGACCCCGGCGGCCATCAGCATCGCCGGCCAGATCACCGCATGGAAGCGCAGGATGTCTTTGCCGACCACGTGATAGGCCGGCCACCGGCGGGCGAAGCTCTCCTCGTCCGTGCCGTAGCCGACCGCCGTGGCGTAGTTCAGCAGCGCGTCCACCCACACGTAGATCACGTGCGAAGGGTCCCACGGCAGCGGGATGCCCCAGTCGAACGTCGACCGCGAGATCGAGAGGTCCTTCAGCCCCTGGCTGACGAAGGAGACGACCTCGTTGCGCGCGGAATCCGGCCGCACGAAGTCGGGCTCGGTCCGGTACAGCTCGAGCAGGCGGTCCTGGAACTCGCTGAGCTTGAAGAAGTAGTTCTTCTCCTGCAGCAGCTCGAGCGGCTTGGAGTGGATCGCGCACACCTTCAGCCCCTCGAAGGGCCCGGTGCCGTCGACGATCTCGGACTCCGGCTTGAACTCCTCACAGCCCACGCAGTACAGCGCCTCGTACTCTCCGGCGTAGATGTACCCGTTGTCGTACATCGCCTGGACGAACTTGGCGACCCGGGTCTCGTGTCGCTCCTGCGTGGTGCGGATGAAGTCGTCGTTGGCGACGTCGAGGGTCTTCAGGAGCGGGGACCACGACTCGGCGACGAGCTTGTCGACCCACTCCTGCGGCGTGACGTTGTTGGCCGCGGCCGCCCGCAGCATCTTCTGCCCGTGCTCGTCGGTGCCGGTGAGCATCCAGGTGTCGTCGCCCGCCTGACGGTGCCAGCGCGCGAGCGTGTCCACGGCGACGGTCGTGTAGCCGTGGCCGATGTGCGGCACGTCGCTGGGGTAGTAGATCGGCGTGGTGATGTAGAACGATTCGCCTGCGGGCATGGTCTCGATTCTAGGCGGGAAGCGGGGACGGGGTTGGCCGCGTGACTTTCGGGCGCGATGGGCGGGGCGGAGCGGAGCGGGACGATACGTGACGCGCCTTGCGGAGGCCCCTTCCTCCGTGCAGGGTGAGAATGTGGACGAAGACGTCGGGGCGGGACGCAGAGGGGCGTGGGTCCTCGTGATCCTCGCGGCCGCCGTCGTCGCCGCATCGCCGTTCGTGCTCGGAGGCGGCGCCTGCTACGACGCGCACGAGGGAGGCTCGGCGGAGAGCTACTGCACCAGCGGTCCCTTCCTCGGCTGGCCTGGGACCTGGGTCCTCGTCGCGCTCTGCGCCCTCGCCGCCGGTTTCGCCGTCTTCCGCCTCATCCGACCCCGCCGCGCGTGACGCACGCCGCCGTGAACGTCGCGTCGAACCCCTCCGTGGCCGCATCCGGCATCGCGGAGGCGATGGCGCCGATCACCGGCTGACGCCGCCCGAGCCGTCGTGTGCGCGCTCGCCCGGAGATGTGCGCGTCTCACGGAGGGACGTGGTCGACCGTCCGCGGCTACCGCACGCCTCCGCGGGAACGCACGGCGGTCACGGACGCATGCGGACGGGAGCTGACCTCGCCGGGGAGACGCGGGCGTGACTCGGTGGCCGTGAGCGCGAACCCGGCGTCCTCGAGCGGCGACGCCAGGACATCCGCCCTCCAGAAGTACGCAGTCGTGACGGCGTGCGGGAAGGGCTCACCGGCCTCGCCGTCGAAGAAGCCGATCAGGAGGCCGCCGCCGGGCGTCAGCACGCGGGCGAGCTCACGGAGCACCTCCGGCAGGTCGGCGGGCGGGGTGTGGATGAGGGAGTACCAGGCGAGGACACCGCCGAACGAGGCATCCGGGAACGGCAGCCGCCGGAACGACGCGATCTCGAAGGCGAGGCACGGGTGCCGCCGCCGCGCCGCCGCGATGAATTCCGCCGACAGGTCGACGCCCTGCGCATCGCGGTGACCGTCGTGCAGGAGCCCGGTCCACTGGCCGGGACCACACCCGGCGTCGAGCAGACGCCCCGGCGTCGCATCGCGCCAGCCGGTGATCAGAGCGACGTCCGCGACCGCCATCCCGCTCGCCAGCGCGATGTACTCCGCGGCGCGCGCGTCGTAAGCGGCCCCGATCTCGGCGTCCGTCATCGCTCTCCCGTCTTCGCCCCAGGGCCTCGCGTGGCTTCCGAAACGCTCCCGCTCCGACCATCCGGGGCCGCGTGGGGATTCGGGGAACGGCTCACGGCGTGCGGGCGGCGAGCGCGGCCTGGTACAGGTCGCGGGACGAGAGCCCGGTGGCCGCGGCGACCTCGGCGCAGGCGTCCTTCAATCGCGTCCCGGAGGCCACGAGCGACTGCACCTGCGCGACCGCGTCCTCGGCCGAGACCGTCACCGGTGCGGCGCCCTCGACGACCACGACGATCTCGCCCTTGACGCCCTGTTCGGCCCATTCCGCCAGCTCCGCGGCGACGCCGCGGCGCACCTCCTCGTAGAGCTTGGTCAGCTCGCGGCACACCGCGATGCGACGATCGGCGCCGAACGCCGCGCCCATGTCGACCAGCGTCGCCGCCAGCCGCGACGGGGACTCGAAGAACACCATGGTGCGCGGCTCTGCGGCGAGCGCGCCCAGCGTCTGGCGCCGCTCCCCCGGCTTGCGCGGCAGGAACCCCTCGAACGTGAACCTGTCGGTGGGCAGCCCCGAGATCGCGAGCGCCATGAGCACGGCGCTCGGCCCGGGGACCGCCGTGACGGTCACCCCCGCCGAGACCGCGGCGGCGACGAGGCCGTACCCGGGATCGCTGACCGCCGGCATCCCGGCGTCGCTGACCACGACGATGTCCTGCTCGGCGGCGAGCGCCACGAGCTCGACCGCCTTGTGCTTCTCGTTGTGATCGTGCAGCGCGATCAGCCGCGGGCGGTTCGCGATCTGCAGCGCCTGCAGCAGCCGCTGGGTCGTGCGGGTGTCCTCCGCGGCGACGACCTCGGCGTTCTCGAGCACCTCGATCAGGCGTCGCGACGCGTCGCCGAGGTTGCCGATCGGGGTCGCCGCGAGGATGATCACCCGCCCAGCCTAGACAGGTGCCCGAGTGCACACCCCGTTCAGGTCGCCCTTTGCCCGGAAAGATCGGTCCCCCTCTGGTCAGGTCGCGCTCTGTCCCGGAACCCCACGGTCGTAGCGGGACCAAGCGCGACCGGGAGGCGGAGAGGTGAGCCCTGCCGCGACCCGGGGAAGCCGGAGCATCGCGCCGCATCCGGCGGGGTGCCGGCCATAGGCTGTCCTGGTGACCGAGACGCTGCTGCCGCCCGTCGAGCGGCGCCCCACGCGCTTCGAGGCGCTGCGCGACCGGATCGTCGCCGACCCGCGGCTGGACCGCATGCTGGGCTGGCTCACCCCGGCGCTGATCACGCTGCTGGCCGCCGTGCTGCGCCTGGCGAACCTCGGGCATCCGCACGCGATCATGTTCGATGAGACGTACTACGTCAAGGACGCCTGGTCGCTGTGGGTGAACGGCTATGAGGCCACCTGGGCCGACGGCGCGAACGAGGAGCTGGCCCGTGGCGACACCAGTGCACTGGGCACGACCGGCAGCTTCGTCGTGCACCCGCCGCTGGGCAAGTGGATCATCGCGCTGGGCATGGCGGCGTTGGGCCCCGGTTCCAGCTTCGGCTGGCGCATCGCCACGGCCCTGGTCGGAACCGCGACGGTGCTGCTGGTGTACCTGGTCGTCCGCGAGCTGACGCGGTCCCGCGTGGTCGCGGGGATCGCCGCCTATCTGATGGCGATCGACGGGCTGGCGATCGTGCTGAGCCGCATCGCGCTGCTCGACGGCATCCTCACCTTCTTCCTCGTGCTCGCCGTCCTGTTCGTGCTCTACGACCGCCGCCGTGCGATCCCGTTCGCCGAACGACGCGACCCCGAACTGCCCGATCCGATGCTCGGCGGGGTGCTCTGGCGCCGGCCGTGGCTGATCGCCGCCGGCGTCGCGCTCGGCGCGGCGAGCGCCGTGAAGTGGTCGGGCGTGTATGCGCTCGCCGGTCTCGGGATCTACGTCGTGGTGACGGATGCCCTCGCACGACGCCGGGCCGGGGTGCTGCTCTGGCCGACCGATGCCGCGTTCCGGCAGGGTCCGGTGTCGTTCCTGCTCCTGGTCCCCGCGGCGCTGCTCACGTACCTGGTGACCTGGACCGGGTGGATGGTCACCACCGGCGGCTACGGCCGCTCGGCCTCGGGCAACGCGCTCGCCGAGCTGTGGGACTACCACGCGGCGATCCTGAAGTTCCACGTCGGGCTCACCTCCTCGCACCCCTATGCGAGCCCCGCATGGCAGTGGCCGCTGCTGCTGCGGCCCACCGCGATCTGGGTGGGCAACGACCAGGGCGGCTGCGGCACCGACCACTGCATCGCCGTGATCTCCTCCGTGCCGAACCCGCTGATCTGGTTCGGCGGCGTCGCGGCGGCGCTCTACCTGCTGTATCGCGTGGCTCGCGGGTTCGTGCGGGATCGTCAGGTCGGCCCCGCGTTCGCGGTGCCGCTGGTGGGTCTCGCCGTCACGTACCTGCCCTGGCTGATGTTCCCGGAGCGCACGATCTTCCAGTTCTACACGGTGGCGATGATGCCGTTCCTGGCGATCGCACTGGCCGTCGCGCTGCGCTCCCTCGCCGGACCAGCGGACGCCCCCCTGCAACGCCGGCAGGCCGGTCAGCGCACGGTGCTGGTCGTGCTGGCGGTCGCGACGCTGATCTCGGCGTTCTTCTACCCGGTGTGGACCGGCATGAGCGTGCCGTACGAGTTCTGGCTGGTGCACAGCTGGATGCCGGGCTGGATCTGACCCACGCAGATACGCTCGGTGCATGACCACCATCGCACCTCTCACCCGGGACGATCGTCCGGCGTGGCTCGCGCTGTGGGACGGCTACCTCGCGTTCTACGAGTCGACCCTCGACGACGGGACGACCGCGGCGACCTTCGACCGGCTGGTGGATCCCGACTCGGGCATCCACGGCGCGCTCGCGAAGGACTCGGACGGCACGCCGATCGGCCTGGTGCACTGGCTGACGCATCCGGCGACCTGGGCGAAGAGCGACTACTGCTATCTCGAAGACCTCTTCGTCGTCCGCGGGGCGCGCGGGGCGGGCGCCGGGCGCGCGCTGATCGCGCATGTCCGCCGCTGGGCGGAGGCGAACGGGTCGGCCAAGGTGTACTGGCTCACCGCCGAGACGAACGGCACGGCCCGCGCCCTCTACGACCGCGTCGCGACACGGTCGGGGATGATCCAGTACCAGATCCCGCTCGGCTGACGCCCGTGCCCGCACCAGACGGTTTCAGCTACGCGGTCCGAGGCGACGAGGTCGTGATCGCGCATCACGGGCGCACGGCGACAGTGCTCCGCGGCGCGCGGGCGGCGGAGTTCCTCGACCGCGTCGAGCGCGAGGACGCGCAGCTGCTCATGGCGCGGATGACCGGGAACTACCGCCGCGGGAACGAACGCGTGGCCCGGCAGCATCCGCGCAACGACCGGCGCTGACGCACCGCCTGCCCGACGCCGCGGATGGAGAAGTGGGCTCCGGATGCACCTCTGGCGGCGTTCCTGTCCGCCCCTCGCCGCAGAGGGCAACGCAGCGCCGGACGCCGTCTGGGACGCGAAAACCGTCGGCACCCGCATCGTCGGATCGGGAGGCGGTCACGGTCGTCGAGAAAGGCGATCCGCCGGAAGGACGGATCCCGCGGAATCCTCCCGCTGCGGAGGAGCCCCTGTTCCCGCGCACCCGCTCAGCGGGACGGGGTGAGCGCCGCGGGGTCGGCCGTCGGG
>JBASAE010000497.1:0-2023 GCA_049654285.1 Microbacterium sp. | reverse complement strand
TCGGCGAGCGCGATGTACTCGGCGAGCGCGTCCTCGTCGGGGGCGTCGACGGTCGGCTGCCAGTACGTCGAGAGCGCGGGCACGGCCTCCAGCAGCCGCCGCGTCGCCGGGACCGTGTCGGCGAGCGTGCCGCGGTGGAACTCCAGGGCGAGGGCGATGCCCCGTGCGGACGCCTCGGCGGCGGCATCCGTCAGCCGCTCGGCGACGCGCGACCACCCGGCGTCGTCCGCGTCGACCGAGCCCGTCGTCCCCGCCCAGATCCGGACGCGGTCGGCCCCGAGCGCCTCAGCCGAATCGAGGATCGGGGTCAGGTCCTCACCGTCGCGGGCGCGGAAGTACGATCCATAGGAGCACACGACGAGCCCGGCGCCGGCGGTGAGCCGGGCCACCTCTGTCGCGCGCGCCGGGTCGCCCGGCGGCGCGTGCACGTCGCCGCCCCATTCGATCGTCTGCAGCCCGGCGTCGGCGGCGAGCGGCACGAGCCGCTCGGGCGTCAGCTGCCGGAACGTCACCGAGCAGAGTCCCGCTCTGATCGCCATGCGGCTCCCTTCGATCTGTCTGCGCTGGATGGGGTGTCTCCCATTCTGCGCCGTCGCGAGCGCCCTCCTGCACCGCGCACCTGCAGGGCGGATGCAGGGATGCAGGGCGAAACGCCGCGATGCCTCCCTGCATCTGCAGATCCGCCCTGCATCCGTACGGTGCGTCAGACCGTCGCGACCCCGACCGTCGGCTCACCCGCGCCCTCGGGAACCTCCGGTCGTGCGGCGCGTGCTGCTCGACGACCGGCCGGGTCGAGCAGCGTCAGCACGAGACCGACCAGCGCCCAGCATCCGAGCAGCAGCCACTGCCGCGAGACGTCGGCCTCGGGGAAGTACGACAGGGTGCGCAGCAGTGTGCCGGCGGCACCCGGAGGCATCCACTGCCCGATCGTGCCCCACGGCTCGAGCAGGAACTCGACGGGCACGGTCGCCGCCGAGAGCGGGTTCGCGAACAGGATCATCGCCACCGCGCCGAGCCCGACGCCGACGCGACCGAGCAGCGCCGACAGAGCGGTGATCGTCGTCGCGATCGCGGCGATCGCCAGCGCGACAGCCGCGGCATCCACCCAGAAGTCCGCCTGCAGCGCACCGAGCCAGCTCTGCAGGACGCCGGTCAGCACCACCCCGGTCACGGCGGCGTAGACGACGACACCGACCACGCGTCGCCATGCCCCGACGACCACGGTCGAGAGCAGGACACCGCCGACCATGCCGCCGATCACCAGCGGGAACATCGAGACGGTGAGGCCGACCCCCTGCGAATCGGAGTCGGCATAGGGCGCGAGATCGGTAACGGCCACGGCCACGGCCGGGATCTCGAAGGGGGCGGACGCGGCAGGGGGCGTTGCCTGCTGGCCCGACAGCGCCGCCTGCACGGCGGCCGTGATCGCCGCGGGCATCCCCTCCTGCATCTTCCGCACACCCTGTTCGACCTGCGCGCGGATCTGCGCGTCGATCTGGGACTGCAGCTGCCGGGCGAGCCCGTCGAGGACCCCGGCGACCTGTGCGCTCGCGGCCGTCGCCTTCAGCACCTCGGGCGCATGGGTCGGCGCATCGCCGAGCACGATCGCGCCGTACGCCTCACGACGCTCGATCGCCGTGACCGCGGCGTCGCGATCGTCGTAGCGGACCATGTCGATCGCCCCGTCCGCCTTCTCGGCGACCGCCTTCTCGACCTGCGCCACAGAGGCGTCCTGACCGACGACGCCGACCGGCAGGCTCTTCGGCGAGGCCGTGAGCGACGGCCACGAGAAGGCGAGCAGGATCACGCCGACGGCCAGCGACAGTCCGATGCCGATCGCGACCACACGGGGCCACGGCGTGCGCACGGGGGCGGGAGCGGATGACATGATTCCTCCTAAAACGAATATTCGTTCTTTTTATCATGCGCGCCCTCCCCTAGGCTTGTCAACGGAGGTCATGCCGCCAGGTCCGCCGGACGACCGGGGCTTCGACGGCGCCGTGCCGGCGGGACCGACGAGGGA
>JBASAE010000496.1:0-4983 GCA_049654285.1 Microbacterium sp. | reverse complement strand
ACACCGTGCAGCCCGGCACGCTGGTCACCATCCTGTTCAACCTGGGTGAGATGGCCACCGCCACCGAATCGCTCGACGAGGCCACCTTCGAGGTGCTGGGCGCCGAGCTCGGCTACAAGGTGCAGATCGTCTCGCCTGAGGACGAGGACAAGGAGCTCCTCGAGGGCTTCGGCCTCAACCTCGAGCAGGAGCTCGAGGAGGAGAGCGAGGACGACCTCGAGATCCGTCCCCCGGTGGTCACCGTCATGGGCCACGTCGACCACGGTAAGACCCGGCTGCTCGACGCGATCCGTCAGACCAACGTCATCGAGGGCGAGGCCGGCGGCATCACCCAGCACATCGGTGCGTATCAGATCTGGACCGAGCACGAGGGCATCGAGCGCGCGGTCACCTTCATCGACACCCCCGGTCACGAGGCGTTCACCGCCATGCGTGCCCGTGGTGCCCAGGTGACCGACATCGCGATCCTCGTGGTCGCGGCCGACGACGGCATCATGCCCCAGACGGTCGAGGCGCTGAACCACGCCCAGGCGGCCGATGTGCCGATCGTCGTCGCGGTGAACAAGGTGGACAAGCCCGAGGCCAACCCGGCCAAGGTGCGCCAGCAGCTCACCGAGTACGGTCTGGTCGCCGAGGAGTACGGCGGCGACGTGATGTTCGTCGACGTGTCGGCCCGCCAGGGCACCGGCATCCAGGAGCTGCTGGACGCCGTGCTGCTCACCGCGGACGCCGGCCTCGACCTCACGGCCAACCCGAACAAGGCCGCTCGCGGCGTCGCGATCGAGGCGAAGCTCGACAAGGGCCGCGGCTCGGTCGCCACCGTGCTGATCCAGTCGGGTACGCTCCGCGTCGGCGACGCGATCGTCGCCGGGACCGCCTACGGCCGCGTCCGCGCGATGCTCGACGAGAACGGCGAAGCGGTCGAGGCCGCGGCCCCGTCCCGGCCGGTGCAGGTGCAGGGTCTGAACTCGGTGCCGCGAGCCGGTGACGTGTTCATCGTCACCGACGAGGACCGCATGGCCCGCCAGATCGCGGAGAAGCGCGAGGCCGTCGAGCGCAACGCCCAGTTGGCCAAGGCCCGCAAGCGCATCTCGCTCGAGGACTTCACCCGTGCGCTCGAAGAGGGCAAGGTCGAGACGCTCAACCTCATCATCAAGGGCGACGTGTCGGGTGCCGTCGAGGCGCTGGAGGAGTCGCTGCTCAAGATCGAGGTCGACGACTCGGTGCAGCTGCGGATCATCCACCGCGGCGTCGGCGCCATCACGGAGTCGGACGTCAACCTTGCGACGATCGACAACGCGATCATCGTGGGCTTCAACGTCCGCCCCGATGCGAAGGCCCGCGAGGCCGCGCACCGCGAGGGCGTCGACGTGCGCTTCTACTCGGTGATCTACTCGGCCATCGACGAGATCGAGAACTCGCTGAAGGGCATGCTCAAGCCCGAGTTCGAAGAGGTCCAGTCGGGTGTCGCCGAGATCCGCGAGGTGTTCCGCTCCTCGAAGTTCGGCAACATCGCCGGTGTCATCGTCCGCTCGGGAACGATCACGCGCAACGCCAAGGCGCGCGTGATCCGCGACGGCGTCGTGATCGCCGACGGACTCGCCATCGAGTCGCTGCGCCGGTTCAAGGACGATGTCACCGAGGTCCGCACGGACTTCGAGGCCGGCATCGGACTGGGCAAGTACAACGACATCCAGATCGGCGACGAGATCGAGACCACTGAGCTGGTCGAGAAGCCGCGCGGCTGATCCGATTCAGTGCGAGGGACGTCCTGCGGGGCGTCCCTCGTCGGTCGAAAGGGAACGACATGGCTGGCGAACGACAGGCACGGCTCGCGGACCGCATCCGCGTCATCCTCGCCGAGAGGCTGGAGAAGGGGCTGCGCGACCCGCGGCTGGGCTTCGTGACCATCACGGACGTCCGGGTCTCAGGCGACCTGCAGCACGCCTCGGTGTTCTACACCGTGCTCGGCACCGAGGAGGAGCGCATCGCCAGCGGCGCGGCGCTCGCCTCGGCGACCGGAATGCTGCGCAGCGAGGTGGGACGTCAGCTGAGCACCCGTCTGGTGCCGACGCTGGAGTTCATCCCCGATGCACTGCCCGAGAACGCCGACCATATCTCGGCGCTGCTGCGCGAGGCGCAGGAACGCGATGCCGAGGTGGCGAGACTCGCCGCCACCGCGACGCACGCCGGCGAGGCCGATCCCTACCGCGAGGCCGAGGCCGACGGCGAGGACTGACCGGCTCTCCGTCCGTCCCGTCCGCGGAGGAGAGCACGGCATCCCTCAGTCGGTGGGGCCGCCGGCGACGTAGAGCACCTGTCCCGAGACGAACCCGGACGCCTCGTCCGTGAAGAAGGACACGGCGTTCGCGATGTCCTCGGGCAGCCCGCCGCGGCGCACCGGGATCTGCGCGGCGTTGGCCTCGGTGAACTCCTGCATCGTCATGCCGATGCGCTCCGCCGTGGCGGCGGTCATGTCGGTCTGGATGAACCCCGGCGCGATCGCGTTCGCCGTGACGCCGAAGGGGCCGAGCTCGATCGCGAGGGTCTTCGTGAACCCCTGCATCCCGGCCTTCGCCGCGGAGTAGTTCGCCTGACCGCGATTGCCCAGCGCCGAGGTCGAGGACAGGTTCACGATCCGGCCCCAGCGCGCCTCGGTCATGTGCTTCTGGGCCGCACGGCTCATCAGGAACGCGCCGCGCAGGTGCACGTCCATGACCGACGTCCAATCGTCGAGCGTCATCTTGAACAGCAGGTTGTCGCGGATGATGCCGGCGTTGTTGACCAGGATCGTGGGCGCACCGAGCTCGGCGGCGACACGATCCACGGCGGTGGCGACGGCATCCTCGTCGGCGACGTCCGCACCGACCGCGATCGCCCGGCCACCGGAGCCCGTGATCGCGGCGACGGTCGCGGCGCAGGCGTCCTCGTCCAGGTCGATCACGGCGACGGCGTGACCGTTCGCGGCGAGGCGGATCGCCGTGGCGGCACCGATCCCTCGTGCGGATCCGGTGACGATGGCGGTGCGAGGCGTGGTCATGGGGTTCTCCTTGGATCTCGGGCGATGGCACCGGGTGCGCACGTGAGTGGTTGACTGGGTGCAGGCATAGTCAATCTCAGCGCAGAGTAAGGAGCAACATGCCAGAGGCCGTCATCGTCTCCACCGCCCGATCGCCGATCGGCCGGGCACACAAGGGGACGCTCGCATCGATGAGGACCGACGATCTCGCCGTGCAGATGGTCCGCGCGGCGCTGGACCGGGTCCCCGAGCTGGATCCGAGGCTCGTGGACGACATCCTCCTGGGGTGCGGACAGCCCGCGGGCGAGGCCGGGTACAACCTCGGGCGCGTCGTCGCCGTGCTCTCCGGGCTCGACACGGTCCCGGGCACCACGGTGAACCGCTACTGCTCGTCGTCGCTGCAGACCACGCGGATGGCGTTCCACGCCATCAAGGCGGGGGAGGGCGACGTGTTCGTCTCCGCCGGCGTCGAGACCGTGAGCCGATTCGGCCGCGGAGCCTCCGATGGCCTCCCCGGAACGCACAACCCGGCGTTCGACGCCGCGGTCGCACGTTCCGAACGCGCCGCCGCCGGCGGCACGGTCTGGACGGACCCCCGGGACAGCGGCGACCTGCCGGACGTATACATCGCGATGGGGCAGACGGCCGAGAACGTGGCGCAGCTGACCGGGGTCACGCGGGCCGAGCAGGACGCGTTCGCCGTGCGCAGCCAGAACCGCGCCGAGGCGAACAGGGACTTCTGGCGTGACGACATCACGCCGGTCACGCTGCCCGACGGCACCGTCGTGTCCGTCGACGACGGGCCGCGGGCCGGCGTCACGATGGAGGCGGTCGCCCAGCTTCAGCCGGTGTTCCGGCCCGACGGCACCGTGACCGCCGGCAACTGCTGCCCGCTCAACGACGGCGCAGCCGCCCTGGTCATCATGTCCGACGTCAGGGCGAGGGAACTCGGGCTCACCCCGCTCGCCCGGATCGTGTCGACCGGAGTCACCGGACTGTCTCCGGAGATCATGGGCCTCGGTCCCGTCGAGGCGTCGAGGCAGGCGCTGAGACGCGCGGGCCTCGGCATCGGCGACATCGATCTCGTGGAGATCAACGAGGCCTTCGCCGCGCAGGTGATCCCCTCGGCGCGTCAGCTCGGCATCGACGAGGAGCGCCTGAACGTCAACGGCGGGGCGATCGCCGTCGGGCATCCGTTCGGCATGACCGGTGCTCGCATCACCACGACCCTTATCCACGCCCTGCAGCAGCACGACGCGCAGTTCGGCCTGGAGACCATGTGCGTCGGCGGCGGCCAGGGCATGGCGATGGTGCTGGAGCGGCTCTCATGAGGATCTTCCACGGCATCGACGAGCTCGAGCGGGCGGTGGGCTCCCACGTCGGCCACTCGCCGTGGCGCGAGATCACCCAGGAGCGCATCGACCTGTTCGCCGCGGCGACGGACGACCACCAGTGGATCCATGTCGATGCGGAACGGGCCGCGACCGGCCCCTACGGCGCGACGATCGCGCACGGATTCCTCACGCTCTCGCTGGTGTCCGCCATGGTCTGGGAGGTGTACACCGTGACGGGCATCAGCGCCGGCATCAACTACGGCGCCGACCGAGTGCGCTTCCCCGCGCCCGTCCGGGTCGGCTCGCGGGTGCGCGCAGGAGTCGAGCTGCGCTCCCTCACACCGATCTCCGCCGGCTATCAGCTCGCATCGACCGTCACGGTCGAGCTCGAGGGGTCTGCGAAGCCGGCCTGTGTGGTCGAGTCCCTGTCCGTCCTGGTGCCCTGAAGGGGATCCCGGCGATCAGCGCGGGAGCAGCAGCATCCCGTCGGCCGCCTCGAGGAGCCCGTCGGCGATGAGCGAGTCGATCGCACGGTCGCGCTGGGACGGGTCCGGCCAGTCGGCGAGCACGGCATCCGCCGGCAGCCGGTGTCCAGTGGCGTGCCGCAACGCGCGCAGCACACCGCCACGC
>JBASAE010000495.1:0-4519 GCA_049654285.1 Microbacterium sp. | reverse complement strand
GTCGATGACTCGGCAGCCCTCCGGCATCCGGCGTTGGCCGGGGCTCAGGACCCGGACAGCGAGGCGCGGCGTTCCCGCATGTCATCGCGCTCGAAGTACTTGCGGGTCATCTCGGGGTTCAGGCCGGCGATGCCGCCCGCCTGGATCGCACCGATGCGGACCCGCGCGCTCTTCACCGCCATCTCGGAGATCGCCTCGGCCCCGGCCGCGGTGTCCGAGATCGCGACGATGCCGTGGTTGCCGAGGAGGATCAGCGAGGGCAGTCCGCCGCGCGCCTCGACGTGGGCACGCAGGTGCTCGTGGAAGACCCGGCCCAGCTCTATGCCGGGCTGGGCGTAGGGCACGAACAGGCTCTCGCCGAGGACGACGACCTCGTCGGAGTACACCGCCTCGTCGAACGCGTGCGGGGCGTTCGCGGACGCCAGCAGCGACACCACCGAGGTGGGGTGCGTGTGCGCGACGAAGCGGACGTCACCGAAGGCGCGGACCGAGACATGGATGAGCGTCTCGATCGACGCGCGGACCGTGGAGCCGTCGGCGGTCTGGGCGGTGAGCGCGGCGGTGAGGGCTGCCTGGTCCGTGGCCGGATCCTCCAGCAGTGCGACGAGTCCGGCGACGTCGACCGTGACGAAGTCGCCGATGCCGGCCTCGCGCATCGACGATCCAGAGGTCTTCACCACGAGGGATCCACCGGGCAGCAGCTCACTCGTGTTCCCTTCGGCGAGGATGACCAGGTCGCGCTCGCGCTCGCCGAGGTGGTTCGTCAGCTCGATCAGCTCGCTGCTGACGTCTTCCGGGGAGATCCGTGCTGCCATTCGGACGGCCTTTCAGGGGTCGTGCCGCCCGGATGGTCCCGAGCGGCGGGTGGTCGACGGGTCAGCGTGCCGCGTCGTTGCTCGTGGGGGTGGGGTGCTCGGCGGCCGTCGCGAAGTGCGCGGGACGCGGCTCCACGACGTCGACGACGACGCCCATCGCCCGCCAGCGGTCCGCCTCGATGGCGTTGAAGCCGTTGTCGGTGATGATCCGGTTGACCTGGGACGGCGCGGCGAAGCTGTGCAGGCCGAAGGCCCCGTCCTTGGAGGAGTCGAAGATCGCGACGACCTCGTTCGACGCCTGCAGCAGCGCACGCTTGGACTCGGCCTCGGACGTCGCCATCTCCATGAGCCCGCGCTGGAGGGAGAGCGAGGTGAGCCCGAAGAACGACATCGAGAGGTGGCCGCGGCCTGCCATGGTCTCGCCCAGGTCGCCGACCGTGGACTGGGACGTGCGGCGGACCGTCCCACCCATCAGGACGACGGTGGCCTGCGACTCCGACTCGAAGAGCGCGGCGGTGCGGAGCGAGTTCGTCACCACGAGCAGATCGTGGTGACCGAGCAGCTCGAGCGCGAGGTAGTACGAAGTGGTCGAGGAGTCGAGGCCGATCGAGGCGCCGTTGGGCACGAGCGCGGCAGCGCGACGCGCGATCGCCTTCTTCGCCGTGACGCGGCTGCGCAGCCGGTCGCCGAAGGAGCCCTCCTCGGTGGCGGCGAAGAACCGTGCCCCGCCGCGGAACCGGGTCAGCAGTGACCGTCTCTCCAAGGCGTCGAGGTCCTTGCGGATGGTGACGGCGGACACGCCGAACCGCTCGGAGAGCTCGGCGACGGATGCCTGCCCGTGTTCCTCGAGAACCGAGAGGATGCCTTCGAACCGTTCCTCGCTGTCGAATTCCACCACGTTCCCCTTTGAGCTTTCGATCGCAGGATCGATTTCGTCTGAAACCCAGTGTACTGATTTTCGAAGCCTGAGTGCGGACCGTTCTCGCGGCGCGGTTCGCGACCCCGGGCATGAGCCGTTAGGATGGCTTCATGCGTCCGGCCGTGCCCGGTCGCATGGAGACGTCGCATAGTCAGGCCTAGTGCACCACCCTGCTAAGGTGGAGTCCTCGCAAGGGGACCGAGGGTTCAAATCCCTCCGTCTCCGCCAAAGATCTGAGGCCCGACGGAGTCTCAGAGCTCAGAGTCCCAGCGGGGCAGGTGGCACTTCGAAACAGGGCCACGGCCGGAGGCTCCGCCGCCGCCCCGCGCAAGCTGACGTCCTGGGTGCTCTCCGCGGCGGGACGATCCCGTGTTCGACAACGACTTGTCTCTCTGGCCTTTCATCACGCGTCGGTGGTGACCCGCGGGATCCATGACCGCGTCCCCGGAGGTCCGTGCGGCGCCGCGAGGCAGAACACTGTAATCTGTTGACAGAAGCTGGCGAGTGGGGAGGGTACACATGGCGCTGAAACCCGTGAGCAACGAGTCTCTCCGAGACCGGGTGGCATCGACGATCCGCGAGAGCATCCTCGATGGCTCGCTGCCACCCGGTGCCAAGCTGACCGAGCCCGAACTGGCGCGTCAGCTCGAGACCAGCCGCGGCCCCATCCGCGAGGCGCTCCGAGATCTCGAGCAGGAGGGCCTGGTCAAGAGTCAGGCGCACCGCAGCGTGCGCGTGGTGGAGATCACGCGCGAGGAAGTGCTCGAAGTGCTGCTGCCCATCCGCCTCGTCATCGAGGAGTACGGGTTCCGGCGCGCGGTGTCGACCTTCTCCGACGAGGACCTGGGGGCACTGGGCAAGATCCTCGACGACATGAAGGATGCTGCCGCCGCAGGCGATGCCGAAGCGGTCGGCTATCTCGACATCGAGTTCCACCGCTATGTGATCGAGAGCGCCGGGCAGGAGCAGTGCGCTCAGATCTGGCGCTCGCTGCAGCCGAGGATCCGGGCCCATTTCCGGAAGGAGCAGAAGACCCAGCCGCTGGACAGCGTCGTGGACGAGCACGCTCAGCTGCTGGAGGCCCTCGAGTCGCGTGACGCCGACCTGCTGATGAACAGAGTGAACGACCACGTCATGAACTTCCCGAGCCGGGGTGACGCCGGCGTGAACGCCTAGGACGCGTTGCGCCCAGGGCGTGTCGCTCGGCCAGGCGAGGGTGGCGGAGAGGCCAGTTCCGGCCGCAGACGACTCCGTGGTCTCACGAACCCGGTGGGGTGCCCTGCCGCCGCCTCACGACGTCGAGCGATCGTTCGACGTCGTCGTCGTAGGCAATCGGCGGCATCGGATGCGGCCGTGCGCAACAGTGCCCATGGACATTCGGCGAAGTCAAAAAAAGCGCTTCACGCACTCTTGTAAACAGTAAACAGTTTCGATATTGTATCGACAAGTCGACGTCTCAAGGGTGAGCCGTCATGTCGCGTATCCAGATGGTCTCGCGGCTCCATAGAAGTGGAGAGAAGCTTATGTCAAGGATGTCCAACACTCTTCGGAAACGACGTGACAAAGTCGCAATCGATGGCCGTGGCGACGATGTGGACGACGCGAGCCGGCGGCGGGTTCTTGCGTTGGCCACCGGTCTTGGCATTGCCAGTGCCGGAGCGCTCGTGATGCCGGGTTCTGTGCTCAATCCCAACAGAGCCGACGCGATCTCCGACCGTTCGTACGACTTCTTTGTCTCCGCTTATGGTGCGGTCGGTGACAACACGACCGACGATACGGCGGCAATTCAGGATGCGATCGATGCGGCCGTCAATTACGCTTCTTCGCACAATGGCTTCGCGCGAGTCGTATTCGACGATCGGAACTACCGCATCGGTGGTCCCATGCGGTCCGTGAGTGGGGTCATCGGTCAGCTGATCATTCCGGCGATCACATCCGGGCCGCAGCTCTCCATCGAGCTCGCGGGTCCCGGTCACATGGCGAGCGCCCAGAACGTCAACTCCTCGCCCCAGCAGGGAAGCGGGGCGGTGTTGAGGTCGGACTCCACCGCGACGTACAGCGGATCGGGTCCTTCACCGAGTATTCTCGCGGTGGGGCAGGGTGTGGATTTTGGCCGCTTCAGTCGAGTCAAAGTCTCGATTCGGAATCTCGGATTCCGGGGCAACTCGAACCCTTCGATAGCGGGTCTGATGCTTATCAACGCGGCTCAGGTCGACATCGACTGTGTGCGTGTGGACACCACCGACTCGATTAGCGATATCGTCCAGCCTACTCATCCGGTCGCGGACGCGATCGTGTTGCCTGCAGTCGACAACAACGCGATGATGAAGATGCGCCAGGTGTGCGTCACGGGGTGGTACTGCGGGGTGAAGTTCGGCGAGAATAGCAACATCGACGGGCTGATCGTCTATATGTGTATGGTCGGCGTCTCTCCTCAGGGAAACAACTATCATCTGTCGCACTTCAAGCACGTGTTCGTCTTGCATTGCCCCTACTCGATCTCCGCCAGCTACTCGACGATTGGGGTGACCGAGTTCGCACCAGGAACATTCCTCTACTTCAAGATGGACGCATGGGATATCGAAGACGCACCATCTGGCGTCGGGGACTGGTCCGTGCCGATTTACCACATCAACGACCCAAACAACACCTTCAAAGCGCACATCACCTATCTGCGCGTGATTTCAAACGTTGGCACGACGACGGCCCCGTTGCTGCTTAATGGAGCGGGGAACTGCCATCTGACCGACCTCGCGGCATAGCGGATAACGCGGTCACCTTGCTG
>JBASAE010000494.1:0-3025 GCA_049654285.1 Microbacterium sp. | reverse complement strand
GCCAGCCGGAGAGCGGCGAGCCGAACACCTGGCTGATCGGCAGGCCGAGATAGAAGATCGCCATGATCTTCACCCGGTACTGGTTCGGGAACCAGGCGGCGATGAACAGGATCACGCCGGGGAACAGACCGGCCTCGGTGACGCCGAGCAGGAAGCGCAGCACGATGAAGGAGGTGTCGTTCCAGACGAAGGCGAACAGCGAGGAGACGATGCCCCAGCTGATCGCGATGCGTGCGAGCCAGAACTTCGCGCCCCACTTGTTGAGCGCCAGGTTGCTGGGCACCTCGAAGAGCGCGTAGCCGATGAAGAAGATCCCGGCGCCCAGCGCATAGGCGCCGGCGCTGATGCCCTTGTCGACGCTCATGCCCTCCTGGGCGAAGCCGACGTTCGTGCGGTCGAGGAAGGCGACGACGTACAGGATGATGAGCATCGGGAGGATGCGCCTGGTGGCTTTGGACACCGCCGACTTCAGGTGTGGCGACGCCACCACAACGTCATTGTTCGACATGGATGTTTCCTTCTGTGTGGAGGAGGATCCGCCGGTGGCGGATCCTCGGTCTGGGGTGCTGCCGTCGGCAGCGGGTCATACCAACGTCTGGCGCTGGGCGCCGAGGCCGTCGATGCCGATCTCCATGACGTCGCCCGCCCGCAGGTAGGGGAACCGTCCGGAGAGCGCGACGCCCTGCGGCGTCCCGGTGTTGATCAGGTCGCCAGGCTCGAGCACGAGGTACTGCGAGAGGTTCCGGACGATCTCGGCGACGCCGAAGATCATGTCCGCCGTGGTCGAGTCCTGACGGCCCTCGCCGTTCACGCGCGACCACAGCCTCAGGTTCTGCGGATCGACCTCGTCGGCGGGGACCAGCGCCGGCCCCAGCGGGTTGAAGGTCTCGGCGCTCTTGCCCTTCGACCACTGCCCTCCCGAGTGCGCTATCTGATAGTCGCGCTCCGAGACGTCGTTGCTGACCACATAGCCGGCGACCGCGGCGAGGGCCTCCTCGTGCGAGGCGAGATAGCTCGCCCGTGCCCCGATCACGACGCCCAGCTCCACCTCCCAGTCGACCTTCTCCGCCGCCGGCGGGATGCGCACGTCGTCGAAGGGGCCGACGACCGTGTTCGGGTGCTTGTAGAACAGGATCGGCACCGCGGGCGGCGCATCGCCGGACTCCGCGGCATGCGCCGCATAGTTCTGGCCGATGCACAGCACGGCCTGGGGGCGGGCGATCGGTGCGCCGACGCGCAGCCCCTCCGCCCCCTCCAGGATCGGCAGCTCCCCGGCGCGCGCCGCATCGCGGGCACGTCGGAGACCGCCGGAGGCGAGGAAGGGCCCGTCGATGTCGGCCGTGAGGCCGTCGAGGGCGTAGGTCACCCCGTCGAGGCGCAGTGCGGGCCGCTCCGCACCCGCGTCGCCCAGGCGCAGGAACTCTGTCATGTCGTCTCCGTCCGATTCGGTGTCAATGGGTGAACGGCCGGTGCCGCTCGATCTCGGGGTTCAGCTCGACGCCGAACCCGGGGGTCTCCGGCACGCGCAGGCGGCCGTTCACCGGCACCGGCTCGCCGAGCAGCATCGGCGAGAACATCGGCACGACCTCCTCGGCCGTCTCGTGCATCATCAGGAACTCGGCGAATGGGCTGTTCGTGCGCGTGACCACGAAGTGGTACGAGTACACCGAGGATCCGTGCGGCACGACGAGCGTCCCGTGCGCATCCGCCATCGCCGAGATCTTCTGCAGCTCGGTGATGCCGCCGCACCAGCCGACGTCCGGCTGGATGATGTCCACGCCGGTCTCGAGCAGCTGGCGGAAGCCCCAGCGGGTCGCCTCGTGCTCGCCGGTCGTGACGAGCATGGTCGGCGGCGCCTGACGCTTGAGCTGGGCGTATCCCCAGTAGTCGTCGGGGATCAGCGCCTCCTCGATCCACTTCAGGCCGTACTCGGCGGCGCCGTGGGCCAGACGGGTGGCGTACTCGACGTCCAGCGACATCCAGCAGTCCAGCATGAGCCAGAAGTCGTCGCCGACGCGCTCACGCATCTCGGCGATCATCTCGAGGTTCTTGCGCAGGCCCTCCTCGCCCTCCGCCGGGCCGTGGTGCAGCGGCATCTTCCCGCCGATGAAGCCCATCTCCTTCGCCAGATCCGGCCGCGCTCCGGTGGCGTAGAACTGCAGCTCGTCGCGGACCGGCCCGCCCAGCAGCGCGAACACGGGCTCCTGACGCAGCTTGCCCAGCAGGTCGTAGAGCGCGAGGTCGACGCCGCTGATCGCGTTGAGCACCACACCGCGCCGCCCGTAGTAGAGCGTCGACTTGTACATCTGATCCCAGATGATCTCGATGTCGGTGACCTTCGCGCCCTCCACGAAGCGGGCGAGATGCCGCTCGACGATGAACGCGCCGATCTCGCCGGCGGTCGTCACCGAGAACCCGACCGTGCCGTCGTCGGCCTCGATCTCGACCACCAGGGTGCCGAGCACGTTGATCCCGAAGCTCTGCCGCGACTGGCGGTACTCGGGATAGACCGACATCGGGGTGGCGATGTGGTCGTCGATCCAGTGGCCGGATCCCTGGTCGTGATAGTCGGCGCCGCCGCCACGCAGCGTGTATGCGCGCACCTGCGCGATGGTCCTCTCGCGTATCGCCACGTCTTGCCTTCTCTCTCTGTCGTGTTCGATGTCTACTGGGTGTCCGTCCGCCGGGCGTTCCGGTCAGACGTCGAAGCGGACGAGCACCTTGCCCGCGGTGCCGTCGCCGTCGGCCAGGCCGCGGAAGGCGGTATCCGCCTCCTCCGGCCGCACCTCGCGGCTGATGAGCTCGCCGACGGCCGGATCCCCGGATCCGATGTACGCCGCGGCGTCCTGGAAATCACGCGCCGAATAGGTGAAGCTGCCCACGATCGTGCGCTCCTCGGTCGAGACGCGGAAGGCGTCGAGCTCGACGCGCGGCGACCCCATGCCGACCAGGCAGACCCGTCCGCCGAACGCGGTGGCCTGGAGCGCGTCGCCGATCGTGCGGCTGATGCCGACCGCGTCGAAGG
>JBASAE010000493.1:0-4629 GCA_049654285.1 Microbacterium sp. | reverse complement strand
CCCCAGAGGATCGAGGGGCGGGTGGCGCGCGAGCCGTAGGACTGCACCCAGCCGTTCTCCGTCACCGCGAAGCCGGACAGCGACTCGGCGAAGTACTGCACCATGTCGTTGCGCTCCGGCTCACCGTGCACGAGCACGTCGAGCCCGAGCTCCTCCTGCAGCGCGACGACGCTGTCGATCTCGTGCTTCAGGAACGCCTCGTAGTCGTCCTGCGGCAGCTCTCCGCGGGTGAACTGGGCGCGGGCGCGGCGGATGTCGCCGGTCTGCGGGAACGACCCGATCGTGGTCAGCGGCAGCGCGGGCAGGCCCAGGGCCTCCTGAGCGGCCTCGCGCTCCGCGAAGTCCACGCGGGAGAAGTCCGCTTCGGCGAGGGAACGCGAGCGCACCGCGCCGTCGCGCACGCCGGGGGCGCTGCGACGGTCATCGAGCGCGTCGGATGCGGCATCCAGCTCGGCGGCGATCGCCGCACGCCCCTCGACCAGGCCCCGCGCCAGCGTGACCACCTGGCCCACCTTCTGGTCAGCGAAGGCCAGCCATGACACCAGCCGGGCGTCGAGCTTCGTCTCGTCCTCGACGTCGTGCGGCACGTGCAGCAGCGAGGTCGAGGTCGACGCCGTGACGGCCGCCGCGCCGAGACCGCGCAGCGCCTCGAGCCGGTCGGCTGCGGCGGCGAGGTCACCGCGCCAGATGTTGTGCCCGTCGATGACGCCGCCGACGAGCGTCTTGTCCGAAAGCCCCGGGACGATCGCGGGCACGTCGCCGCGCACCAGGTCGAGGCCGATCGCCTCGATCGGCGCCGCGGCGAGCACGGCGAGGTTGCCCTCCAGTGCGGCGTAGGGTGCCGCGACGAAGATCGACGGGCGGTCGGCGCTCCCGCCGAGCGCCGCATACGCGCGAGCGGCTGCCTCGCCGAGCACCCCGACCGGCGCCGGCAACGACTCGCTGACCAGGGCCGGCTCGTCGAGCTGCACCCATTCGGCACCCGCGGCCTTCACCCCGGCGAGCAGCTCGGCGTACACCGGCAGCACGTCATCGAGGCGGGAGAGCGGGTCGAACCCCTCGGGCGCGTCATCCGACGCCTTGGCGAGAGCGAGCAGGGTCACCGGCCCGACGATCACCGGTCGGGTGCGGAAGCCGGCGTCCACCGCCTCCGCCACCTGGCGCACCAGACGGTCGCTGGACAGCGAGAACACCGTCTCCGGGCCGATCTCGGGCACCAGATAGTGATAGTTCGAGTCGAACCACTTGGTCATCTCGAGCGGCGCTCGCTCGCCCTCACCGCGTGCGATGGTGAAGTACGCCGGCAGGCCGATCGCGCCGTCCTCGTCCCGCAAGTCCTCGAAGCGGGCCGGGATCGCGCCGACGGCGACCGCCGCGTCGAGCACCTGGTCGTAGAAGGAGAACGACTCCGGGACGGCCGAGTCTTCACGCCCGAGGCCGAGGCCGACCAGGCGGGTGCGAGTCGCCGCGCGCAGCTCGGCGGCGGTCTGCTCCAGCTCCTGCTCCGAGATGCGGCCGGCCCAGAACGCCTCGACGGCCTTCTTCAGCTCGCGACGGCGTCCGATGCGGGGGTAGCCGAGGATCGTTCCTGCGGGGAAAGCGGTCATGAGGTTCCTTTCGAGGACAGCTGCGGCTGCGGGAGGATGTCCGCCGCCGCCAGGACGTCGAGCACGGTCTCGTGCTGGTTGAACGCATAGAGGTGCACGCCGGGTGCGCCGCCGGCGACCACCTCGGATGCCAGACGCGACGCCCATTCGATGCCGATCTGCCGCCGCCCCTCGGCGGTCGGCTCGACCTCGAGGGCGACGACGAGCTCACCGGGGAGCTCCTCTCCGGTGAGCTGCAGCACGCGGGCGAGCCGGCTGGGCGAGGTGATCGGCATGATGCCGGGCAGGATCGGGATCGTCACGCCGGCACGGCGGGCGCGCTCGACGAACACCAGGTAGTCGTCGGCGTGGAAGAAGAGCTGCGTGATCGCGAACGTGGCGCCCGCGGCCTGCTTCGCGAGCAGCGCCTCGACGTGCTGCGAGCTGTACGCCGATCGGGGGTGTCCGTTCGGGAACGCCGCGACGGCGATGCTGGCCCTGCGGCGCGGGGCGACACGCGTCGCTCCGGGGAATCCGGGAACCGGTGACTCCTCGTAGGGCGCGCGCTCGGCCTGCACCCGGTCGATGAGCTGCACGAGCTGCGCCGAGGTCTCCAGGTCGCCGAGGAAGGGCTCGCCCTCGGTGTGCCCGGCGGGCGGGTCGCCGCGCAGCGCGAGGAAGCTGAGGATGCCGGCGTCCAGGAACTCCCGGATCAGGCGGGTGGCGCCGGCGTAGGTGTTGCCCACGCACGTGAGGTGGGCGAGCGGTTCGACGTCGGTGTGCTCCCGGATGTACTTCAGCACTTCGAGCGAACGACCGCCGGTCGACCCGCCTGCGCCGTAGGTGACGGAGAGGAAGTCGGGCCCGGCTGCCGCGAGATGCTGGATCGTCTCGTGCAGGGCCCCGGCGTTCGCGGCCGTGCGTGGGGGGTAGAGCTCGAAGGAGAACGGCGTACAACAGGGCAAGGGAGCGTCTCCTTCTCGGGTCGTCTGTTCCGGCGTGTGGGCGTCCTCAGCACGGTAGAACAGCGACCCGGGGCGGCGCATGTTGTGTGACGCCGTATGTCGGGCACGACGCCGAAAGGGATGTCGCGGGTCATGGATAGGCTCGACGCATGGCTTCTCCCTATGGCTCTTGGCCCTCCCCGTTCTCGGCCGCGGCCCTGGCCACGGCGACCCCGCGCATCGACGGTGCGCGGTTCGTCGGCACCGAGATCTGGTGGGGCGAGTCCGTGCCCGCGGAGGGCGGGCGGATGACCGTGCGCAGCTCATCGGGGGCCGAGATCCTTCCCGCGCCGTGGAGCGCTCGCTCGCGCGTGCACGAATACGGTGGCGGGGCATGGACCGCGGATGCGGACGGCACGCTGTTCTTCGTGGACGCGGCGGACCAGCGGGTGCACCGGTTGCCCCGTGGGGGCGCACCCGAGCCGTTGACACCGGCCGGTGCGGCGTACGGCGGACTGTCGCTGCAGCGCGGCCGTCTGCTCGCGGTGCGCGAGGATCTGCGATCCGACCCGCATCTGCGCACGATCGTGGAGATCCCGCTGGACGGATCGGCCGCAGAGGACGACGCGGCGGTCATCCGGTTCAGCGGGATCGGAGACTTCTGCGCGCATCCCACGCTCTCCCCCGACGGAACCCGGCTCGCCTTCGTCGCCTGGACCGAGCAGCGCATGCCCTGGGAGGCCGCACAGGTATTCGTCCTGCACCTCATGTCGGGATCGATGACGCCGGTTCCCGCCCGCGCAGCCCTGCAGCCCGAGTGGATCTCCGATGATGAGCTGCTCTACGCCGACGACGCGACCGGTCGGTGGAACCTCTTCCGGGCGCGGCTCGGCGCGGACACCCCTCCCCCGGCCCCGACGCCGCCCGCTGAGACCTCGCCGTTCGCGCTGGCCGACGCCGACACCGGCGGCGGGCTGTGGGTGCTCGGCAACCGCTGGTATCGGGTGCTCGACGACGGCCGCATCGTCGCAGTGCGCACGAACGGCGCGGACGAGATCGTCGTGATCGACCCCACGAGCGGCGCGACCCGACGCCCCGACGTCCCGGTCACCGCCGAGGCGAGCATCGACGACGTCTCGGCTACCCGGGTGCTGATCTCCGGCGCGGGGGCCGGTGTCGAACGCGGACTGTGGCTGGTCGACGTCGACTCCGGCGAGGTCACGGCCGTGCGCGGCGGCGCCGCAGTGGATTCCGGATGGTTCCCGCCCGCGCGGGCGGTGACCTTCGACGGCCCGCACGGCCCGGTGCACGCCTTCGACTACAGGCCGGCGAACCCTGGCGCCCACACCTCGGGCGGCGAGCTGCCGCCGTACATCGTGATGGTGCACGGCGGGCCGACCGCGCACGTCTCGGGAGCGGCATCCACCGCCTATGCCTACTGGACCAGTCGCGGCATCGGCGTGCTCGATGTGAACTACGGCGGATCGACCGGCTACGGCCGCGAGTACCGCGAGCGCCTCGACGGCCAGTGGGGCGTGGTCGACGTCGACGACGTGATCGCCGCAGCGCGGGGGCTCGCCGGCTCCGGCATCGCCGACCCCGAGCGGATCGCGATCAAAGGCGGCTCAGCGGGCGGCTGGACGGTGCTGTGCGCGCTGGTGCGCGGCGGCGCCTTCGCCGCGGGCATCAGCCGCTACGGGGTCGCCGACCTGCGGATGCTGGCGGCGGACACGCACGACTTCGAGAAGCACTACACCGACGGCCTGGTCGGTCCGCTGCCCGAGGCCGAGCAGGTGTACGTCGATCGTTCCCCGCTGACGCACGCCGACCGGATCGACGTCCCGGTGCTCCTCCTGCAGGGCTCCGAGGACCGCGTCGTGCCCCCGAATCAGTCCGAGGCGATCCGCGATGCGCTGGCAGCCCGGGGCATCCCCCACGAGTACGTGCTGTTCGACGGCGAGGGGCACGGCTTCCGCCAGGCCTCCACGATCGTGCGCGCCGCCGAGGCCGAGCTGGCATTCCTCGGCCGTGCGTTCGGTTTCGATCCCGCCTGACCCGGCACCGACACCCCGACTTCCCGTCGACGCCCCGCCCTGCCC
>JBASAE010000492.1:0-3494 GCA_049654285.1 Microbacterium sp. | reverse complement strand
CCCCTCGTGCTGAACACGACCACCGGCGTCTCACCGATCCAGGGACCCGCCGACCTGCTCGGCGAGATCGCCGCGGCCGCGCTCATCGTGCGGGCTCTGATCGCGCTGCCGCGACGCGCCTGGCTGGCGGGCCTGCTGGTCGGTCTGGCCGTGCAGGCGAAGATGATCGCGCTGATCGCACTGCCCGCGTTCGCCGTCGCGCTGTGGGTGTGGGCTCCGGGCCGGGGCTGGGCGCGCATCCGGGAGACGCTGCGCCGATCCTGGCCGCCGCTCCTGCTCGCCGCCGTGCCGACCCTGCTCTTCGAGCTCGCGGCGCTGATCGGCATGCGGGGCGACTACTGGCCGCGGCACGTCCGCGAGACGGCCTGGTTCCTGCGCACCGGCGGGCAGCATGTCGAGCCGTCCAGTCCGTTGCAGAAGCTGCAGACCCTGCTGGACTCGTGGTTCGTGCCCTGGTGGCTCGCGCTGCTCTCCGGAATCCTGGTGCTGGGGCTCGCCGTCGTCGGTCTGCGGGTCACCCGCATGCGCACGACCGACTCGCTCGACGACCTGGAGCGGCGGTCGGTCCTCGGCTACGCGGCGGCGTCGATCGCCGGTGGTGCCGTGTACGTCGTGTGGTGGTGCGCCTCGCTGCACACGCCGCTGTGGGTGCGGCACCCGTCGCCGGGGCTGTTCGCGTTCTTCCCGATCGTCGCGATCGTCGCCTGCTGGGGAGCGCGCCGGCTCTGGACGCAGCGCTCCTGGCGGACGCCGGTGCTCACGGCCGTGGTGGTCGTCAGCGTCACCGCCGGGCTGGGTGTGGCCGGGCACGTCGACCGGGTGACGCACCCGCGCCAGACGCTCGCCGCGCAGCGCGCCGCCGTCGAGCCGATCCGCGCCTGGGTCCGGGAGACCGGCACGGAATGGCTCGCTGCATGGCCCTGGGGCGAGGCGGTGTCGGCGGCGGTGCTGTCCGGCGCGCACGTCGGCCTGGACGACGCCCCCGCGATGGACGCCGTCCCCCGGCTCACCTCGCTGCCCTGTGAGACCGAGGTGCTCGTCGACGCCGGCGCCTTCCGCGTCTGCGCCGCCCCCTGAACGCCTCGCGAAGGGGAGGCACAGCGCCGCAGAGGTGCTGCGGACGCGTGACCGTGCGGACGGCATTTCGTCTCGTCGAATCGCTGCGCTCGCTCCTCGCTCCATGACCGGCGCGGGAGAACGGTGGTCAGTGCGACCGTGAGGCCGACGCGCGCGTCGCGGTGACGAGGATCGGACGGTGGTCACTCACCCCCTGCGGCAACGAGTGGATCCTGTCCACCCGGAAGCCCACCGAGGTCGCGAAGTCGTAGTGCCCGCGGAACACCCGGTACCGGGTGTACGTCCGCTCGTCGCTGAGGGTCAGGGCGTACCCCGACTCGCGCACGGTCTGGCCGAGGTTCTCCTTGAACACCGGGTAGTTGTAGTCGCCGACCATCAGCATCGGCAGCCCCGGCCCCATCTCCTCGATCGCGGTGAGCGCCGCCCTGATCTGACTGCGGCGCAAGGAGTTCAGCGCGGTCAGGGGCGCGGCGTGGAACGAGGCCACGATCAGCTCGTATCCGTCGTCGATGTCGTGCAGTCGCACGGCGACGACCCGCTCATGCGCGGGCCGGGCGATCCGGTCGTGCAGCGACTTCTTCAGGCCGATCGTGCGCACGCCCAGCGGACGGTAGGTGTCGGGACGGTAGTACACCGCGAGGCCCAGCCGGTTTCCGGCAGTCGCATGGGCGAGCTGCAGCTTGCCGATCGTGTCCGGCAGATCCGCGACGGTCGCCTCCTGCAGGCACATCACGTCCGGGGCGTGCTCGGCGACCAGTGCCGCGAGCTCCCGCGCCGCAGCATGCTTGCGCAGGTTGTACGAGATGACCCGCATCATTCCTCCCCATCGCCATAAGAGACGGACTCCCCACGCCCGGAGGCCTCGCCCCGGGATGCCAGCGTGCGGCGCCCGCGCGTCTGCTCGGCACGGGACGCCAGCAGCGACTCCGCGGGGTAGCCCACCTCTGCGAGCGTCAGCCCGCGGGCGGGGAGCACCTTGAACGCGCTGGTCCGTGCGAGCTCGTCGCGCAGCCGCGTCACGTCCGACACATCCAGCCTCCCCTCGCCCACCGCCGCGCAGGCACCCACCAGGGCGCGCACCATGCTGTGGCAGAACGCATCGGCCCGCACCTCGGCGACGAGCACTCCCTCGTCGTCGCGGCGCCACCGGTAGTCCAGCAGGGTGCGGATCGTCGTGGCCTCCTCGCGGGGCTTGCAGTACGCCGCGAAGTCGTGCAGCCCGATGAGGGTCTGCGCCGCGGAGTCCATCGCTCGTTCGTCGAGCACGGTCTTGACCGTCGTCGTGTCGTGCCGGCGCATCGGGTCGTAGCCGCTCACGGCATCGGCGAGCCGATAGCGGTACCGGCGCCACACCGCTGAGAACCGCGCGTCGAACCCCTCCGGCGCAAGGGTCGTTCGGGAGACCGTCACATCGGGGTAGGCGCCGAGTGCGCCCCGCATCCGATGCGCGAGGGATCCCACCGGATCCTCGGCCGCGCGACCGTGCCTGGACTGCAGCCGCGCCCGCTGCGCATCGTCGAGGTCGACGTGCGCGACCTGACCTGCGGCGTGCACTCCGGCATCCGTCCGTCCCGCCACGATCAGGCGGGTCTCCGACCCCACGATGCGCGCCAGCGCGGCTTCGAGCACGCCCTGCACTGTGCGCAGCCCCGGCTGAGCCGCCCACCCCCGGAAGTGGGTGCCGTCGTAGGCGATGTCGAGGCGTATGCGCACGCATCAAGCCTACGCGCGGGGGCCGGGCCCGCCGACGTTCGGGCGATGTCGGCCTCAGCGGTGCAGCACCCGGTGCGCGAGGCGGTTGCCGAGCAGCTGCCCGGCCTGCACGATCACGATGATCACTGCGACGGTCACCCACGTCGCCTGCTGGTTGAACTGCTGGTAGCCGTAGATGATCGCGAAGTTGCCCAGGCCTCCGCCCCCGATGTATCCCGCCATCGCCGACATGTCGACCACCGCGATGAACATGAACGTGTAGCCCAGGATGAGCGGTGCGAGGGCCTCCGGGATCACCAGCCCGAACAGCACGGCCAGGCGCTTCGCGCCGATCGCGAGCGCCGCCTCGACCACCCCGGGGTCGACCGCGACGAGGTTCTGCTCGACGACCCGCCCGATCACCACCGCCGCCATGATCGTCATCGGCACGATCGCCGCCGTGGTCCCCAGGGTCGTGCCCGCGACGGCCTTCGTCACGGGGGCGACCGCGGTGAGGAAGATGATGAACGGGATCGGACGGATGAGGTTGATCACCAGGTTCAGCACGGCGAAGACGGTGCGGCTCTGGAAGAGGTTCCCGGGGCGTGTCGCGTACAGCACGGCGCCGATCACGAGGCCGGCGAGCCCGCCGATCACCAGGGTCACCACCACCATGACCACGGTCTCCTGGATCGACTGCAGCAGCACCGGGGTCAGCGATCCCC
>JBASAE010000491.1:0-1728 GCA_049654285.1 Microbacterium sp. | reverse complement strand
GCCGTCGCGCGCGACGAGCATGCTCATCCCCTCGGGGAGCTGCATCTCGGTGATCAGGGAGTCCTTGTCCCGGAACGAGTCGAGCCAGAGGTCCGATCCGTCGGGGTTGCGCGCGGTCTCGCTGTCGCTCGGCACGGAGGCCTCCACGACCTTGACCTGCGGCTTCCCCTTCTTGCTCAGGGAGACGTCGTCGTAGGCGGCGTCGGCGAGCCACGCCTTCAGGTCGGAGGTGCGTCCGTAGGCGGCGAAGATGTCGCCCTTGCCGCGGATCATCAGCGTCTGCAGCCCGGAGTTCGCCCGCAGCACTGCGCCGTCGATGAGGAGATACGGCTGCGGGTCCTCGACCGTCACCTGCATCCGCTGCTCGGACGGGCCCAGGAACATGGTGCGCTGGGCGATGCCGGCACCGATGAGGACCGTGGCCAGGATGAAGGCCACGACGGCCCATACGAATCGCACGAGTTGACTCCTTACGTGGCCCGGCATCCTTCCGCGGCCTCCGCTCGACATTCCAGAGTAGCGAAAAGCACCTGTGCATTGCCCACACGACCTCGGCATCCGTGCGGGGCCATGCCGTTCCCGATGATCCCTCGGGTGGCAACTAAGCTGGCGGAACCGTCAGGAGAGAGCGCATGAAGATCCACAACCCGTTCCGCACCGCGCTGGTCGCGACGCTCGGCGTCGGCCTCGGGGTCATGCTGATCGGCAGCGTGGAGAGCCTGTCCACCGTGCTGCTCTACGTCGGGACCGCGCTGTTCCTCAGCCTCGGCCTGGATCCGCTCGTCACGTTCCTGGGGCGGTGGCTGCCGCGCTGGGCGGCCGTGCTGGTCACCATCCTCGCCGTGCTGGGGGTCTTCGCCGGGATCGTGACGATCGTGATGCCGGTGCTGATCGAGCAGATCTCCCAGTTGGTCACGCAGATCACCACGATCGTGCTGAGCGGAACGGCGATCGACGATCTGAAGGCGTGGATGAAGGCGACGTTCCCCTACCTGCGGGTCGACGACGTGTTCGTCTATGTGGAGGACTGGCTCAAGAAGGAGGACTGGAACAAGAACATCGCCGATCTGAGCGGATCGATCACCCAGGGCGTGCTCGTCGTCGGCAAGGCCGTGCTGGCGGGCCTGTTCGGCGCGTTCATCGTCCTGGTGCTGACGATCTACCTGACCGCATCCACCCCCTCGCTCAAGCGCGCCGTCTATCAGCTGGTCCCCGCCTCGCGCCGCGACAGGTTCATCGACCTCGCGGATCAGATCACCGACTCCGTCGGCTACTACGTGATGGGGCAGGTGGCGCTCGGGGTGATCAACGGCATCCTCAGCATGGTCTATCTCTCGATCATCGATGCGCCGTTCCCGGCCGTGCTCGCCGTGGTGGCGTTCTTCTTCTCGCTGATCCCGCTGGTGGGCACCCTGACCGGCTCCACGATCATCGTGCTGGTGTGCCTCATCCCCGGAGTGGGCTCACCGGGCACCGCCCTCGCCGCGGCCATCTACTACCTGATCTATATGCAGATCGAGGCATATTTCATCTCGCCGCGCATCATGAGCAGGGCCGTCGCGGTTCCCGGCGCGGTGGTCGTGATCGCGGCCCTCGCCGGAGGATCACTGCTCGGACTGCTCGGCGCGCTGATCGCGATCCCGGTCGCGGCGAGCATCCTGATCATCTACCGTCAGGTGCTGATCCCGCGCATGAACGAACGCTAGCCGTCCTTCCTCGGTGCGTTCC